>WFXK01000326.1 GCA_015490695.1 Bacteroidota bacterium
AAGTCGCCCATTGAACCTGCTTATTGCAGCAAGCGCTTATTCGCTTTCCTCTTGGTTCGCCGCAGAAAAAACTTTCTACTTTCTTAAAAATCCCTTGTGGTGGTGGGAGTTAATCCTTATTGGACTTATCATGATAGGCGGCTATTGGATTAATGATGTTTATGACGCTAAAACCGACGCCCTAAATCCCCATAAAAAGAATCCCATTCCTATTGCTATCTCTGCAAAAAAAATCTTTACTGCTTATTGGGTTAATTTAATCGTCTCTCTAGGACTGACCCTTTTGTTTGCTCCCACCTTTTTGCTTTGGAATATTGCGGCTATGTTATTGTTGTTTTTTTACTCCTGCTGTCTAAAACAATGGTTAATTGTTGGTAATGTTGTGATTGCACTTTTGACTACTTGGATTATTTTACTGCCGCCATGGTGGATGCAATGGAGTATTCATCATGTATGGCTTGCTTTCTTTGCTTTTTTTATAACCTTACTTAGAGAAATCGCAAAAGATGCAGAGGATTTACCTGGCGATTTAGCAACCCTTCACTATACTTTACCCATCGCCGTAGGACTCCATTATACGCGCCGAATATTACAAGGCGGCTACTTGTTTCTACTTTTTATGGGAATCTTGCCTGCAGTCTTTCAATGGTACCAATATCATTCCTTACCCTGGCTTTATTTACTCATCTTTTACTTTGGTGTTGGCATACCACTCATTTATCTTATTCGCCACCTTAACACTACAGAACTTTCTCATAAAGTCTTTTGTTTACATAGCCGTATGTTAAAAGCCATCATTCCTGTTGGTATGTTGTCTATAATACTGCTCTAAACGTTGTAGTAATGCCTCAATCTGTGGTTCTAAAGGAGTACCATCGTTTAATAAAATGTAATCCGCATATAAAAAACTTTCATACGGGTAGATTTGTCGCTCTATACGTTGAAATACATCGGATGGCGCAATTCCATCTCTTTGAAAAATCCTTTGAAGCCTCAGCGTGATAGGTGCATAAACAACAACCAACACATCACAACTTTTATAGGTATGTTTTTCTATTAAAATAGCCGCTTCTTTAAAGCACCATTTTACATTTTGACGCTCTTGCTTCCATTGTTCGTAATCCTTTAACACTGCAGGATGAACGATTTGTTCTAAATGATGCAATAGGGTAGGGTTTTGAAAAACTTGGGCAGCAATCCAAGAACGATTTAACTTTCCTTCAGTGTTAAAAGCCTCGTTCCCTAATAATTCAATAATATCTGTTTTCAATTGGGTTTCCATTAATGCTTTTGCTCTTTCATCTGCATTATAGACGTCAAAACCAAGTTGCAGCAGCTTTTGTGCAACGTAACTTTTCCCTGCACCAATACCGCCTGTGATACAAACTTCAATGGGCATAACGATGAATCACACGCTTAACAATAGAAGGCTTTAAGTAATAATGATAAACGTATTCAGGAATACGTACTTCCACATAAGGAACTACATGGGTACCATCTTGCGGCAACAAAAGGTAATCTACGGAAACTGTAAAATCCTCTTTTTTTACTTTTTCATAGTGTTCTACAGGCACTAATGCGCATAACGAAATCTTAGAAGGCACTAATAACAGCCATACCTCTTCAGGAACGTTCCTTGTTTGAATAGGAAGAGTAAAACATTTTTCCGTATAGCGTTGTGCTTTTACGATTAAAGTTACTTTATCAGGATTTACATCAATTCCCGAACGATGCTCTAAGGGAACTTTTATTCGCATTTGTTTCTTAGATAAAACGATGGCAGTATCTACAGTGTACCATTTGTTATTTTGTTGGAAAAAAGTACTATCGGCAATCACATTGACGTATGAAGGTTCGAAGGAAGGTAGGGTAGTGGGCCAATAACCTTTGGAAGTGATTAAACGAACCCGAGAACCTACAGGTAATTTTTTTAACTCTTTTTTAATAAATGCAACGGGTAATTGCCTTGGTGTCATCTCTATGATTTCTATTTGACTACCCCACAACTTAACTAACTGCTGATAGATTTGAATCGTAGTAATTTCCCTTTGGGTTGCATAACGATTTAAGGGAACTTTTAATAAAGGTTTTTTTAATCCAATGCTGTAGAGAAAAAGTGTGCTTCCTCTTCCTTTGATTTTCACTTCTAAGAACCGTGGTAATCGTGCAGTGTCTGGTACTAATAAGGAAGTACCTTGATAACGAATAGGAATTTTAAGTTCTAAGGTATAAGTTTCTGTTAGTTTAAGTGCGAGCCATATTACGAAAGCGAGGAAGAAAGCAATTGGGAAACGCAGCCACGTCATTCTGCATAAGCACTGATAGCTGCTTTACTCACCCGTAATTTCGTTCCCTTTGCCACTTCTAATAATACTTCTTTGTCTTTTACTTCTACAATAGTGCCGTAAATGCCTCCTACAGTAATCACCTTATCCCCTTTTTTTAATCCTTCCCTAAAAGCCTTTTCTTTTTTCCTTCTTTGAAACTCGGGACGAATGAAGAAAAAGTAAAAAATAAGGATGATTCCTGCGATAAAAATCAAATTTGCCCACACCCCTGAAGCAGGAGGTGGAGAACTACTTTGCAGTAAAACAATAGCCATAAGCCCTTTTATTGTTTTTGAATCACTTCTCCTGTAAAGCGAAGTACGTGTACCTTTGGTTCTGTGTTAGCAAACACCTCTACAGTCTTGTTTTGTTTTCCAATTCTTCCTGTGGAATTAAAACTGACTTCTATGTAGCCTTCTTCTCCTGGAGGTACGGGGTCTTTAGAGTAGTCTGATGCGGTACATCCACAGGAAGGTTTTACTTTACTGATGATAAGGGGTTTGTCGCCTACGTTCTTGAATTTAAAGCGGTAAGTAACGACTTCTCCTTCGTGGATAGTTCCAAAGTCGTGGACCGTTTTCTCAAACTGGATTTTAGTCAGTAGTTCTTTTGTAGGGGTGCTTTTAGCGGCAGGTTGGGGGGAGGTGGTTTTCCCCCCTTCTGCCTCACAAGCAACAAACCCTATTACTACTCCTATGAGGATAAAATGCCTCAACATGGCTTAAGCATTTTCTCCTCCTTTAGGAAAGGAAGAAGACAAAACTTTTTGAATTTTTCCTTCTCGCAATAGGGTGTGATAAGCGGCATCTAAAACCCCATTGATAAAGCGGCTGCTATCGGCTGTGCCATACTGCTTAGCAATCTCTATGTACTCATCCATGGTGACCTCTGGAGGAATATCCTCTTCATAAAGGAACTCATAAATCCCCATCCAAAGCAAAATATGGTCAATGTTTGCCATACGATTGACGTCCCAGTTACGGACTAACCGCCTTAGTAGTCGGTCAAATTCTTCATGGTGTTCTACAACGCCATTAAAGAGGTTTAAAAGCAGCATGGCGTTATTGCGATGGCCGATTTGCTCCAATTCCATCAAATACGGCTTGTAAATCAACTCGGCTGCACTTGGGTCCTTACCTGCTATTTTCCATGCAAACAAGGCTTCCATCGCCCTGATTCGGGTCTGCCTCCTTGAATACTTCTTAATGAGTTCAACGTCGTTCAACATAGCACTTACAAATTATATTGTTTTAAATAACCGATGTTTGCTATTCGTTGTTGAGCCCACTGCACTGCTGCTTCATGGGTCGTTATCCCTTCTTCCTTCGCTTTACGAACCACCTCTAAAGTGTGGTCGTAAATCTTTTCTATCTGTTCTCTGGAACGCTGTTCGTTGTACCCTTCTAACTCCGTAGCAACATTGATAAGCCCCCCTGCATTGATAAGAAAGTCTGGACCATATAAAATACCGCGTTCTTTTAACAGCTGTGCATCCCTTTCCTCATCTTCTAATTGATTGTTTGCAGCCCCTGCAATAATATGACACTGCAACATTGGAATAGTACGTGCATTCAAGCCTGCTCCTAAAGCACAAGGAGCATAAATATCACACGGCGTTGTATAGGCTTCCTCTTCGTTTTGTAACACTTCTGCATTTACTTTTTTCGCTACTGCTTCTGCTCTGGCTTTATCTATATCATATAAATATAAAACAGCACCTTCTTTATGGAGCAGTTCTGCTAAGGAGCTACCAACTTTTCCCACGCCTTTTATAACAACGCGTTTTCCCCGTAGCGATTCATTGCCCTCTTCTTCTTTTAATAATGCTTTCATTGCCAAGTAGACGCCATAGGCAGTGAAAGGAGAGGGGTCGCCACTTCCGCCCATACTTCTTGGAATCCCTGTTACATAAGGCGTCTCCATACGAATATAAGCGACTTCTTTAACCCCCACATTAACATCTTCTGCAGTGATATAACGACCACCTAAACTATGGACGAATTGTCCAAAGCGCCTAAAGAGCATTTCTTTATTTTTTAAAGTTTCTTTATTGGCGATGATGACCGCTTTTCCACCACCAAGGTTTAATCCCGCAGCTGCTGCTTTTAAGGTCATGCCACGGGAAAGGCGTAAGACGTCCGTTAAAGCAGCTTCCTCTGAAGGATAATCCCACATACGAACGCCCCCTAAAGCAGGACCCAATACCGTATTATGTATGGCGATAATCGCCTTTAGGCCAACTTTACTATCGTTGCAGAACACTATCTCTTCGTGCCCATAATCTTCTATAACCTCAAAAACGCTCCTTGTTGCCGACTGTACCTGCTCCATACTTTAAAAAATGTTCTTATCGGGTAGGCAAAGTTATAGATTTATTTATTTTGCCGCAACTATGATGCTATTTATCGTTGTGGAAGAGGAACAGTGGCTAAAAAGCATGGAGCGCGACTACTATCCGCCCGACTCAAACCGCAACTTAGTCCTCTATCGTGCAGAACAACTCTACCAAGGCGTAATAAACCACTACAGCAACCAACTTAAACAAGGAAAAGACATGATTCTCCTTCTAATTCCACAAAAGCGAATTAAAGACCATATCGTTTGGCGAAAAATTCAAGAAGAAATACGACCCGTTTTATTAAAACGCTTACCTATCTCTGTTGTAGAAGAACTCCACTTCTTACAATGGAAAAATGAGCAACCTTGGGTACTAACCTCAAAAGGTAAAATGATTCCTCTACAGGAGTTTGTTAAACCTTTCTTTTCAAAAAAACAATATAGAGACGGACATCGCTTCTATTAACACTACGGATGGGGCATTTTGTCTGCAACAGCAAAGAAATCCTCTTCTTTCTCTCCTTGCACTAAAGCATAAGCCCGTTTACCATTTATATAATAAAGGTGTTCTATTTTGACAAAGTCTAATGATTGTTCAGCAAGTTGCTGTAACAACGTAATCACGGTTTGATGGTCTACTACCTGTTCAGGGGTTTTCACAAAACGGCAATGCCAAAGGTCTGTACAGAAAGTGGTGCTACTATCAGGATAGACTTGCATTCCTCTGTTAGCAATCAATTTTAATGGAATAGGAGGGTTGCTTTGTTGGATTTGTTCTGCTAATTGCTCTGCAGTGGTGTATTTACTGATAAAAACATCTACTCCTACTAAAGTTTTTTGAACGGGCTCATAAACAGGTTGAGGCAGTTGAATAGGCGTGGTCTTTTCATAACGAACTGCTTTCAGCTGCTTGGGTTCTTCTCCTAAACGCTCTATAACAGCTTGAGCAAATTCTGCTGTCCCTACTAAACGTTTACTTTGATGGGTACGATAAATATCGCCTGTGTGGATACCATCTTCTATGGTTTTCAGCCATGCGTTGTGAATTAGCGTAGCATGTTGCGTTAATCCTAAATGGACTAACATCATAATAGCGGCATTTAGTAAGCCTGAGGGGTTCGCAATACCTTTTCCTGCGATGTCTGGTGCTGTTCCGTGAATGGCTTCAAACATAGCATGTGTTCTACCAATATTTGCAGAACCACTTAAACCAACAGAACCCGCAACTAAAGCCGCAATATCGGAAATAATATCGCCATATAAATTTAGTGTTACGACAACATCTAAGTCATAAGGGCGAGCAGCAACGAAAGCCGAACCAATATCTATGATTTTATGCTCGTGTTCAATTTCTGGGTAATCTTTTGCAATACGTTCAAAAAGTTTATGAAATAAGCCGTCTGTTTGTTTCATGATGTTATCTTTGGTCATACACGTTACCTTTTTCCGTCCATATAATCGTGCGTATTCAAAAGCAAAGCGAATGATGGCTTCGCTACCTGGAACTGAAACCACTTTTAATGCTTGAACTACTTGAGCACTCTGCTGATATTCTATGCCTGTATAGAGGTCTTCTTCGTTTTCTCTTACGATAACAATATCCATGTTTGGGAATTGACTATGGACAAAGGGGGTCAAAGCACGACAGGGACGCACATTAGCAAACAAGCCTAAGCGTTTCCGAATAGTTACATTCAGGCTTTTATATCCTCCTCCTTGAGGTGTTCGTATAGGGGCTTTAAGGATAACGGGGTTTTTATAAAGCGTTTCCCAAGCTTCTGGGGGGATGCCGTTGTCGTAACCTTGCTCGTACGCTTTGGCACCGATTTCTATCACATCGTAAGCAAGGGGGACATCTGCCGCTTCTAAAATTTCCAATGTAGCACGCATAATTTCAGGACCTATGCCGTCCCCGAAGGCTACTGTGATACGCTGCATCATCGGGCAGCAAAGGTAGCGAAAAAAAACGCTTAAATGCCAAACTGCTTTCCTTGAAAAATATAAATACTTGCTACAGATTTCTGTTCTTCTAAATCCCATTCAAAAAGTGCTTGCCTCAATTAAGCTGTTTTGCTATTACTTCTACTACCTCTCTTTCTTGAGTTTGCTGGGCAATGTTTAATAATTCTTCTGTTGCACTCGCTCCAGCGTGTAAAAGCTGATAAACAACATCTGCATGTCCATTTTTGACTGCCAATACTATAGGGGTTTCCTTGTTTTGATTTTCTACATCAGGGTTAGCCTTAGCATTTAGTAAGGCCTCTACTGACTTGGTAAATCCTTTTTCTGCAGCATTATGTAAGGGAGTTGTTTTATTTTTGTTGGTAATATCAGGCTTAAGCCCTACTTGTAGTAGTTTTTCTACGATAGCAAAGTCTGGTTGTAGAGAAGCGTAGTGTAGTGTAGTATTTTTTTCTCTGTCTCTAACTTTTAGTCTTGTAGTTTTTGCAAGGATGATTTTTGCTATATCAGATAGCTCTTTTTCCAGAGCTATCATTAAAGGTGTTTTCCCATCCGAGTTTTGTATACCAACTTTGGCACCTTTTTCTATTAATAGTTTAGCTACCTCCATTCTTTTGTAATCTAACGCTACATGTAGTGGAGTATTTTTCCAACAATTTTTAGCATTTATATCAGCTCCTTTTTGTAGCAGTAATTGAATTGTATCCAAATGATTTTTTACTATAGCATAAAATAGTGGAGTTTCTTTATCGTCATCTTTAGTATCTACGTTTACTCCTGTGTTTATAAGTAATTCTAAGATTTCATTGTGTCCGTTTTCTGCTGCAATATGGATAGGAAATTTATCAAATATATCTTCAATATTGGGGTCTGCTCCCGCGTTCAGTAGAATTTTTACTATTTCTGTTTGTCCTTCCTCTGCGGCAAGAAACAAAGGAGTTTTATTATCATAATTTTGAATATTGGGGGCGGCTCCTGCTTCTAACAAAAGCTTTAGAATCTCTCCATGCCCTAATTTAGCAGCAATGTGTTGAGGTCTATTTAGTCGTTCGTCTGTGAAATCATCTATATCTGCAGCTGTACAGAATTTTAGTATCTCTTTAACAATCTCAATGTTTCCAATCTTTATTGCACGAATTAGCGGATAGTCTTTTTCCAATTTGTCTTCCTTTTTTATTAGTCTTTGCCCGGATTTAGTTTTGAGTACTTTCTTGACTTCTTCAAGATTATTATTCAGAATAGCTTGGTAGAGTTTGGAGTGAGTGAAGTCCTTTTTGGCTTTTTCTATCATAGCTTCAGAACCTTTTTCTTTGTAGATTTTAGCATATTTCCGTAGCATTGAGGCTAATTTATTTTTAGCCCTACTTCTGGCTAATGATTCTGGGGTTCTATTCTCGTCGTTTTTAGCTGTTGGGTCGGCCCCTGCAGTTAGTAGTAGGACAGCTATTTTTGTATTTTCTGTCTCGGATCCCCAATTGCTTTCAGCTATTTTATGAAGAGGATTTTCTAGTATTACATCTTTTGTATTCGGATCTGCACCGTTTTCTAATAGTAGCTTTACAATTTTATATTTTGATCTATCAGCAGCATTAAGCAAAGCACGATTTTTAGCTTCTCGGGTTATTAGATTTCCCTCCAGCATTTTTTTCACTACTTTTGTGTATCCCCAATTTATAGCGTAGGACAAGACAGCATGTTTCCCAAATTGTTCTTCTTCGTAAGTTATAGGTTCAATACCTGCTTTTTGTAGTAGTTCTATGAATTTTATAAGTCCGGGTTCTTTTTCTTTGGGAGGTAATTTTAACGGAGGTAATATACCGTTGATAGAATGTCTTATGGGGACAAGCATCTTAATTATTTCCGTGTCCGGATTTTCTTTTCTTACTTCAAGTCCCAGAGGATTAAATTCCTGCTTATTTTCTAGTATGGACAAATTATTTTCCCGGTAGTATTTTGATAATATCTTTATTGCCTTTTTCTGGGAATTTCTGACAGCTTTATGTAGAGGAGTTTCACCTGTGTAGTCT
>WFXK01000327.1 GCA_015490695.1 Bacteroidota bacterium
ATAGATTTGTATACATTACTGCTTTCTATATTACCCGAAGATGCCATAGAAGGCTTTAAACAAGCAATTCAACAGCAAAACCCCTATACCTTTAAAGTACAATTACAGAAAAATGGGGAAACGCTATGGAGTAGTTGGCACTTATTCCCCTTGCAAATGGATGAAACGATTTATTGGGTTGCTATCGTACGAGATATTACCGCAGAAGTTGCTTATCATAAACTCTTAAAGAAAAAAGAAGAGGAACGCTTAGAAACCATTATTAAAGCACAAGAAGCCGAAAGAAAACGTTTTGCTGAAGAACTTCACGATGGCTTAGGGCTTTTACTTTCAGTCCTAAAAATGAATTTTTCTACCCTGGCAGAAAATTATTTATTAAAAAATAAACCCGTTCCACAGCAAAAGATTAATGAAATAGCTGATTTAATAGACCAAGTAATCCGAAATGTTAGAGAAACTTCCAGAAATTTAATGCCCAGTACTTTGTATGATTTTGGTTTGATTTCTGCCTTAGAAACTTTATGCCATCAGACAGAAAAGGCGGCAAACATTAAAATAGATTTTGAAGTCGTTGGAAATTACACTACCTTTGATAGGGATTTTGAACTTTATATTTATCGGATTGTGCAGGAGTGTCTTAGCAATATAGTAAAGCACGCTGAGGCTTCTCATGTGTATATTCATATGTCTATAGAGGAGGATTCGTTGTGGTTGAGTATAGAGGATGATGGGAGAGGGTTTAATGTAGAGGAGCAATTGCGTTCGCAGGGGATGGGGTTAAAAAACCTTTATACTCGGGCAGAATTGCTTAATGCCCACTTAGAGATTGATTCCGCTCCTGGTAAAGGCACGTTAATTACTCTCCATATACCTTTTGTAAAACCCAAAATGCGAAGTCTATGAAAGAAGTCATTAAAGTCTTTATTGTAGACGACCATCGTATTGTCATCAACGGCATTCGTGCCATGTTAGAGGGAGAAAGAAGCATCAAGGTCGTCGGCGATGCCGAAAGCGGCGAAGAAACCTTAGAGAAACTACAACAACTCCATCAAAAAGGCAACTTTCCCGACATCATCTTAGTAGATATTAAACTGCCCGACATGAACGGTATTACCCTATCGGAAAAAATCTTAGAACAATATCCCAATGCCGCTATCGTAGCCCTTACAATGTTTGATGATAATCAATACATCAGTAAAATGATTAACATGGGGGCTAAGGGGTATATCTTAAAAAACATTTCTAAAAAAGATTTGATTGAAGCCTTACATAAGGTTAAAGCAGGCAAAATGTATTTCAGTGACGAGGTGATTGCCAACATGGCACAAACCTATAGTATCCAATCCCGGATCCGTAAAGGTGGAGGCATTATTGTAACCCAAGCGCCTTTATCCACAAGAGAAGTTTATTTGACCCGAAGAGAAAAAGAGATTTTACGACTTATCGCTTGTGAATTAACCAATCAAGAGATTGCCGATAGGCTCTCTATTAGCCCCCGTACAGTACACACGCATAGAAGAAGCCTAATGCAAAAATTAGGTGTTAAAAACGCTGCAGGGTTAGTCCGTTATGCCTTAAATAATAACATCATTACTGAAGAAGAGATTAGAAAAATCCAAAAAGGCGAAGAAAGCGCCTAATTCCTTTAGCTCTTTTTCTTTCTCTTCTTCCTTCATGATGCGCTATTTAAGCGTAGTGTTCTTGCTGTTTTCCCTTTGCTCCAATACTTCCTCGCAAAGCCGTTTTAAAGTAGAGCAAAACGATAGCCTCTATATCATTAACGACTCTCCTGAACAAATTGTAAAACTTTTAAGATTCCATACTTTTTATCCTTTTTGCTATCAGGATGTTGTAATTAGTTTACTTTATAGTTTGAAGGACCGTCCTTATGGTTCGGGCGGGGGGCGATGTAAACCTTATCAAACCTTAGTCAATGTATGTTCTTTTGACTGCGTAACCCTTGTAGAAAACTTATTAGCCATGGCTTTTACCCTCAAAGACATGGCAAATACGCTTTATATGACCGATGAAGAAATTTTCCAAACTTATTTGAATTATCTTAATCAAATGCGTTATTACAGCGCAGAACCCGATTCCCAATGGGAAAACCGCATCTTTTATTTTACTGAACAAATGAATCAATTAATAAAACGAGGATGGGTTGTAGATATTAGCAACGCAGGAGGAATTCCTTTTTTGAAGCCTATTTATTACATCTCTCGTAATA
>WFXK01000328.1 GCA_015490695.1 Bacteroidota bacterium
GTAAAATTGAATGTGTAATGAATTAAAGGAGAGGTTGTAGTCGTATTGGTACCATAATAAACGGGTTTCTTGCAGTAATGCCATAAGGATATAAAGCACTACAATGGTGATGGCAGAGGCGATTTTATATTGATTTTTGAAGGGGAATAATAAACTTAGGAAGGGAAGCATGCCCAGACTAAACAAAAAGAAAAACACCATAGCCAGTTGCCAAGTCCAATTGTGTTGGTGCCAAAGCAAGCGAGGTTGAGGACTTAAAAAGATAAAACCTTTATGCAATTGTTTTTTTTCATCCATTAAAGTGTAAAGGAGAACGTCTCCACTGGTTTTATTGCGCAGTGCTTCGCAGTAAGAAAGTTGTTCTATAGGACGCAAGTCAATTTTTTTAAGCTCCCACCCTTCTTGGATAAAGCTGTGGTCTGCAATAGGGTTTTTTGCCAGTGGTGGTAAAAGCGCTTTGACTATCCATTGATTATTTTTATTTTCCCATATAATCCAATCGGTAACGGGAAAATGGTTTTCCGACTCCCATGGCATTTTCCATAGAAAGAACCCCCATAACAATGTTGTAAAAAGAAGTAATAGCAGTTTTTTCATAAAAAAACACTCAGCGCAGCAAAGTTACACTTCCTACGTAAACGATTTTATTTTGTTGGTAGAGCACTATTACATAGACCCCTTCTGGGGCGGGTTGTTGTTGAAAACGCCCATCCCAACATAAATCAGGGTAAGTACTGCTATAAATACGTTCTCCCCAACGATTGTAAATCTCCATACGAGTGATACAAGTGTTGTCTATGCCTTCAATACAAAGTCGTTCGTTTAATCCATCACCATTAGGAGAGAAAGCACTTGGAATAAATAACTGCGCTAAGGTGTTTGTAGTGTAAAAGAAGTTTGTGTCTCGTTCCCATGAGCAACCTAAGGAATCTTGGGCTTTTAAAATAAGGCGTACAAGGTGTCCTTGTGGAAGGACGGGCAAGGTAGCAATAGAAGTAGAAGCATGCCATATTGAAGGAATTTCCCATTGGTAATGCCAAGGTTTTTGAGGATTTAAGTTTTGAACTACATAGTAATAGGTGCAAGGAACGCGCTCTACTTTAAAAGACAACGTAGGCGAGGGGGGAACAATGACCTTAATACTATCCTTTTGCTCACATACAGTTCCTGGATAGACTGTTAGCCTAACTTGATAGACACCGCTGTCAGGATAATGATAAAATATGCTATCTTGATCATAGAGCACGGTGCCATTGCCCAGTTGCCATTGTAAGTATGGGGGTGGATAATTGGGTAGAAGGGTTATTGGGTCTGCCGTGGCAATAAGCACCGAGTCGCATAAAAGGGTGTCCTTAGTATGGATTACAGCGGTAATAAGCCATTGGATAGTGGTGTCTATTTGGGATGTGTCTTTACATTGAGCGAAGGCTGTGTCAGTGGTAATAAGAACAATGGTGTATTTTCCTGTATCTTGTAAAGGGTATTGTATAGAGTCGCCATAAAAGGGACCTGTGTTATTAATGTACCATTGATGGTTAGCAGGGACAGGAGTGTATAAATAGAGGATTTTTTTGCAGGGGTCTGCAAGAAGATGAATGAGGGCTTGGGCGATATTAGGAAGGAATAATGATTGTGTAACGGTATCACCACAGGAAGGCAAGTGGGGTTCAGCAAATAAAGTAAGGGTTATGGTGGTATCTTGAAGCGTATAAGTATGAGTAAACATGCTATCATTGGCTAAAGTACCATCGCCCAAGTCCCAAAGGATAGAATCGGCAAAAGCACTTAAGTTCGTAAGTCGTACACTGCGGCTGCAGGTATCATAGGTATAACTAAATTGTGCTTGGGCTTTAGGACGCACATAAACTTCTGCTTCTACAGTATCTTTACATTGATTAAAGCTTTCTCTGATGAGCATAATGGTGTAGTGTCCCGTGTCGTTAAAGGTATAAAGATGAAATGGACCATAGAGGGTATCGCCATTGGAAATAATCCATTGCCATTGGGTGTCATAAGCATTGGAATCAGTTTTTAATAAAGCGGTTGAGTCGCAAAGAAGACTATCTATGGAGAAGGAAGCTTGTTGGGTGAAAGGAAGTACAAGACTTTTTTGAACAGTATCAGAGCAAGGAGTGTTAGGGTTTGTAATGAAGGTTACTGTAAAGGTATCATTTTTAGGGTAGATGTGAATAGGATTTGACGAAGTGCTCATAGTGTTATCACCGAAAAGCCACAAATAGGTGGTGGCATCTATAGAGAGGTTGTAAAAGTAGGCTTTAGGGGTATCACAGGGTGCAAAATAGGAGAAGTCTGCAGTTGCCTGGGCGTAGACGTAGATGGTGTCGGTAGCGACAGAATCGGTGATAAGACATTTGGGTATACTGCCTTGGGGTTTTAGTTGGACTATATAAATGCCGGGTTCATCATAAATATGAGTAGGGTTTGTTTGTGTGCTGGAGTCCCCATCTCCAAAGAGCCATAAAAAAGTATAAGTAGTAGTATCGGAAGAAAGGTTTTGGAACGTTACTGTATAGGGTGCACATCCTTGGGTTGTTGTAATAGTATATTGAAAGTCCAAAGACAGGGTTTTTATAATATCAAAAGCGATTTTGACGCTTGCATTATTGCATTTATTGCTATTATTGGTTGTTGACCATGCATTTGGAGTAGTAGGAAGGTCGGAGAAGCCCCAACAGCCAGCGCAAATAGATTGGTAGATGATATTATTGTTGTCGAAGTGGCTGGTTCCTCCATCTACATGTTCGCCCTTGGAAGAATCACCACCGAAGAAAGTTGCATATTTGAGTTGAGATAGAGTGCTGTCAAAGATAGCAAAGTAGAAATCTTTTCCATCTGTTGAATCTTTTAAAGCGTTGGGGGTAACTGGTAAGCCTATAGTGGAGCCATTTGGTATCGTATTTCCTGCTAAAGTAACTTTCATGCCTCCCCATCCGCTTAAGTAGATGTTATTGCATCGATCTAGTGAGAAAGCACTTAAGGTAATGGGTACTGTAGTGCTATCACTTCCCAATAATGCTTGGCGCAAAAGTGTAGAAAGGTCATTAGAAAAAACAGAGATGAAAATTTTTCTGCCTGGTGCTCCGTAGCAGCCGGGGGTTGGTTGCATGAACCCTTTTGTTTGGCCAGCAACATAAATACGTCCTATGTCGTCTACATCCATTACAAGGATTTGGTCGTAGTCAGAAGTGCCGTAATAGGTACAATATAATAAGGTTGTTGCAGAAGGGGAAAAGACAGCAATAAATCCATCAACGTTTCCTTGAGGGATAGGCATAAGCGCTTGAGTTGTCGTAGGTAAATCTGCGCTTGTGGTTCCACCTGCGATGATGATTTTAGATGAAGGGTCTATGCGGATAGTATAAGTGCCATCTGTGCCGCTACCACCAAAGTAAGAGGCATATAATAGCGTATCTAAATTGGCTGTTAAGTGCGCTATATAGCCGTCTTGTACTCCTTGAAAGTTCTTTTGAAAAGCGTTTGGGGTTGTTGGCATATCGTTAGAACGGGTACAAAAAGTTACCCATGGACGCCCAAGCGAGTCTAAAATGATTTCACTTCTGCCATCATCACCGTAGAAGAAGTAAAGGGGATTAGTAATAGCATTTGTACTAAAAAAGTTTACTCCATCTTCTTGGCTTCCTCCCAGCAGGGTAGAAGCAAGCAATTGTGTTCCATCAGCACTTATGCAGACGATAAAAGCATCTATTTGTCCTGCGTGTACGGTGTTGGTCGTTGTAGGGAAGTCTGTAGAGCGTGTAGCGCCTAAGAGATAAACGTCGCCTTGTTTATTGGTGATTAAACTATGGGGTTGTTCATTATGGGAGCCACCCAGATAAGTCGCCCATAAAGCTTGTGTGCCTGAAGCATTGTATTTTATGATACCAATATCGCAAGCATAGAATAGAGAACTGATAGGAGAGACCCCTCCTCCTCCCGCATAAACTGCTTGAAAAGCCCCTGTTGTAACAGGGAAACCAGTGCCTACAACAATTCCCCCACTAACCAAGTTCCTATTTTCATCATACGTCGCTGTATAACCCCAATTGTCCGCATAAGAACCCGAATAAGTAGAGAAAATCAATGTAGGGTCAATATACAAAGGATACCTAGGATTGTAAGCACCTAATTCCCATCCCCAAAGGTCTTTGCCGTAACACTTATAGCGACAAAAAACTTTTATGGTATCTCCTTGAATAACCTGATAAGCAAAAGGTGGTGCTTCTTTTATCGTTTCTAAGGAGGTTTCAATGCAAAGAAATCCTTGTTCATTTACATAAGTGCGATAAGCCCCTTCATAATACCATTGGATAACTTCAGACACCCCTCCAGGATAAATTACCCATGTGAATTTTAATTGGCCTTCAGTATCACCATAGCATAACAAATCAATGTTTGGATACAGGTTTTTGTAAACAAGCGTGTCGTACCATCGTACCTTAGAACACCAGCGCTTAGGGTCGTTGCCCATAAAGTAATTAGTGTAAAAAGAAGACGGATTTTTAGGAACTATGTTTGCTTTATAGACATTTTTCCAATACACTCGTACAGCATGTCCTGGGATAAGGATGTTTCTATATTTTTCGTCATGAACCCGTTGAACACTATCTTCATGGAGTTGAACTAAAGTAATTCCATTAGTATGGAGGTAAATGGTTTTAGTAAAGGAATAGCATCTATAGAGAACTTCCTTAGGCAGTTGGCATTGATTTTCTTCAAACAAGGGGACAGCACCGTAGGAGATAACAAAGCAAGCACTAATGTATACCCACGGACGCCCCATTGTAGGCAAATATAAAGCTATTTTATAAAAATCAAGTCCGTGAAAACCACCACCATAGAAGTCCAATCACAGCTAAAATGAGTAATACTACTAAAAGTACTTTCCACCAAGCAATAGGCTTCTCGCCTTTAATAGCTCCGTTCCAACCATTGACTAAAACTTGGTATTTTTTCCCTCTATAATCATAAGAGCACACCCATAATGCAACCATCACTAGCATGCTTTTTAATGAAGTGATTTGATAAGTATAAGACACATTGCGGTAGGTATCACCAGGCAGCTGTTGGATAACTGCCTTTTCTAAATCTTTTTCCATAGCCTTTTTAGCTTCTTCAAAAGCAATTTCTTCGGGACGGGTGTGCACATAGGCTTCAAATCCCAAGGTATAAAGCGGATTAAAAGTAAGAAGATCATCCCATCTCAAAGAAGGAGTAAGTTCCCTAAAGTAGTTGGCATTTACAACGTCTTTTATAGCAACAATGCGGTCCTGATATTCTTTTGAAAGTTTCCCGTAGTGGTGTTCCCAACGGACTTTTTGTTTTACGTTTCCTTGGGCATCTTTTTCTGTGTAGTAGTAACCGACTTCTGCTTCATATTCCACATAGACGTTCATAGCAAACCACCATGAAGGGACGTACACGCCTTTAAGATTTTCTATGCGAGCAGCTTTTTTCAAAGAAGATGGGTAAAAGAATCCCTGTCCTAACCATTGTTGGATGCGTTTTTCTGCTTCATTTTTCGTTACTCGGAAGGGAAGCAGTCCTTCGGGGCGTTGTTCTTCAGGATACAAGTAAGGGTCAATCCAATAGGTCCCACAAGAAGGGCAGCGAAAAGCACTTTGATGGGAAGCAGTCTCCATTTTACTCCCACAATGGGCACAATGATACTGAGGCGCTTTAATAAAAGCATTGGATACACCATTCCAAGGAAAAGGGGAAATCCCTTGGGTATTCCCACAACGCTCACACCATAATTTCCCTTCTTTTGGATGGTACATCAATGGTGCACCACAACCATTGCAAGTGATTGTAAGCGCTTCCATCACCTTAGCAATATTAAACAACTTTCCCTTAATGCGAAAAAGTAATAATTCTGTATCCTATTCCCCATTCTATAAAATCCGCATTTGCAAAATGGGTTTTTAGTGCTACGCGCCAAAACCACCTTCCTTGGTTCCACTGTAATCCTAAACGTTGAAACATCGGACCATGAAAAGCCATGGCAATAGAATAAAAGTAAAGAGCGATTTCTGTAACCAAATCCAATTTGCCGATCGTTAACCAGTGCCCTGTTTTAATGGCACTATTGATAGGGAAGCGCTTTTGTAGGGAGGAATCAGCAGTTCTTAAAAAAGGGTCATAAAAGCCGTCTATGCCCATAACCCAAGTACTTTTCATATTTAATTTTTTCGCAGCGGTAGCAGATAAGCCGATTACCCAGAAGCGCTCTCCAATAGTTACTTTAGTTTGTTTGGTTCCCCCATTAAGAAATCCTATTAGTTGCCATGCTTGGGATGCTTTAGGCTGTTTAATCCCTTTTTTAGGGAAGGGAGGCAAGGGGTTAAAATAATATTGAACTCCTGTAAGCAGATGTACAGTGTTAATACCGAAGTTCGGAGTTTTCCATCTTCCGTTGGATTGATGGGTTAAGTAAAGTCCTAAGAAGTTGCACCATTGTTTTTTCCAGCACCAGCGGCATCTACCACCGATTTGCATGACGGCATTAAAATGTGAGCCTACGGCTTTGCTCTTAGGGTTTTTTTCCGGGTCAAAAGGACGAGTAACATAGCCTATGCCTGTTCCTAAGGTGATTTCAAAACGCGTGTTGGAAGTTGTGAGCATAGGGAAATGCATTTGGGCAATTGCAGCATGTAAATTCCCTACTAAATGCCCCGCTCCAGCACTAATGAAAGAGTACGTAAGGGAAATCAAAGGGTTTTTATAAAGACGTTGCCATTGGGTTTGACCATTGCTTTGTAAAAGCAGACTAAGTTCTCCTCCTGCAACATGGGCAGGGATATTAGAGATTTTTTTCGTATGAGCCCAATAAAAACCATAAAGCGGTTTTATGGCAACACCGGCAATGAACTTTTGAGTCCACGCATAAGTAAAAATAAAGCATAAAAAAAGGGCTTTAAGGGAAGTCATAACCGATTTTATTGAGCCATTGAACCACTTTTGCGATAGGTAGCCCCATTACATTAAAGAAGTCTCCTTCAATGCGTTGGATGGCTACAGCACCCCACCACTCTTGAATCCCATAAGCACCAGCTTTGTCAAAAGGCGAGTAATTACGTACATAGTGAACAATCCAGTGATGAGGGACTTTATGAAAGTACACTTTTGTCTCTTCAGAAAAAACATAGCGTTTTTGTTGGTAAAATAGACATACACCTGTGATGACCCGATGCATTTTCCCATTGAGTTGTTCTAAGAGTTGAATTGCTTCGCTTTCGTCTTTGGGTTTTCCTATTTTTTCATGGTTAAGGATGACAATGGTGTCGGCGGTTAATACGATGGTTTGTTGGGCGAGGTCTTCGTAATATTGGGCTTTATGCGCTGCTAATGCCTCGGGTAGCCGTTCTAAAGGGACGTTTAACGCAGGCTCGTCATGTTGACGCACTATTTGCTGAAACGGAATCCCAGCCATTTTTAGTAACTGGACTCTACGAGGGGAGGCAGAAGCTAAAACTATCGGCTTCATACACATAATCCAAAACAGCGATCTATTGGTTTTTGGTAGTCTTCGGGGTCAATAGAAGCAAATACAAACCCTGTAGTTACCTTAGGATAAAAAAAGGTAGATTTAGGAGGCATAAGAAAGCCTGTTTGACAAAC
>WFXK01000329.1 GCA_015490695.1 Bacteroidota bacterium
AGAGTTTTACTAAAGTTAAGGCATTCATTAAGGGGCGAAATGATGGGAAACACTCTCCATCACGTAAGGATGATACTTCGGCACTAAGGGTTTTCCTGCCAATGCCTTAAATACAATCCATTGAAATATTCCAACAAACAATAAAAACATACCTACTTCTATTAACCCTATACCTCCTAAGGGACCTAACAAATTAGGAATCACCATTAAATAATAATCTAACCAATGGCCTATGAAAACAATCGTTGCGACGACCGCTAAGTAATCTAAATTCCGTTTGCTGGTGTTGGTCATCAATCCTAAGAAGGGCACAAAGAAGTTAACGATAATCGTAAAATAGAAAGTAGCACTATAATGTTTCAAGATGGGAGCAAACCATTGGGTCTCTTCTGGAATGTTGCCATACCAGATTAACATAAATTGTCCGTACCAGATGTAGGTCCAAAAGATACTAAATGCAAAAAGATATTTACCCATGTCGTGGACATGGTATTTATTAATAAAAGGTAGATAGTTGCGTTTTTTCAGGTAGATGGTTACTAAGGTTATAAAGCTGATAGCCATTACGAAGGCACTTGCGAAGGTATAGACAGCGAACATAGTAGAGAACCAATGGGGGTTTACGGACATAATCCAGTCCCAGCTGGCGACGGAAAAGCTAAGAGCAAAGACTAAAAGGAAGATTCCCGATAAGCGCATGGTTCTATCAAAGTTATGCACGCTGGGAGCGATGTCGTCTTGTTTGGAATAGCGTTGGAAGAGGAAATAGAAAAGTATCCATATAGCGAAGATGATGATAGCGCGGGTAATAAAGAAAGGCACATTTAGATAGCTTACTTTTTTTTGCAATAATTCATCATGGGCTACGGCTTGTTCATCCATCCAATGGTAAACATCATGTCCACCGATAAGGACTAAGAGCAGGAACACGATACCTATAGGTAAATAAGAGGAGACGCTTTCAAAAACTCTTTTCAATACGATGAACCATCCTGCATTGGAGACTGTGGAGACGGCGATGAGGAAGAGTCCCATGAGGCTTACGGCGGTGAACATAAAGGCATTGATGAGGAGGTTTCCCCAGAAACGTTGAGCAACGGGTGAAGCATGATGTGCTGCTTCAACCTCATGCCCTCCTGCTGTTAATAAACCAATAATCAATAACAACGCTCCTACAATAATGAAAGTTAATAAATACTTTTTCAATCCAGGGCGCCACTCAAAGCGCACATCTAATTCCTCTGGCTTAATCGTTACACTTTTATGTGCCATAGTACTATTGCGTTTGTACTTTTAAACTATCTTGAAGCATTTGAAGTCCTTTTTTGGGGTCATCGGTACCTAATTGAAGGATTCGGATGTACTGAATGATTTGCCACCGTTGTTTTGGGGTCAATTGCGAAGCGTGAGAGCCCATTAAGCCTTTTCCGTAAGTAATAACATGAAACATTTTTCCTTCGGGCAAATCTTTTCGCTCAGGAAACTTAATCGGTGGGGGAGGAAACTTCCCTTTTTGAACCAAAATACCATCTGCCATCCCTTTAGGTCCATGACAATAAACACAAAAGTGCATATAAAGCCGTTTACCCTCTTTAATATTTTCTATTGTATAGGGCAAAGGGTTTTTCAATTCCTTTCCTGCTTGTTCATAGCCTTCGGGTGTATTGGGATAAGGGTAGTAATAATCCATTTTTCCTCTTGCTACAGTGCCTTCAACGGGGGCTTGGGCGTTCATCCCCTTGGGTAAATAAGGGTTATAAGCCAATTGAGAATAAGGTTCCAGAGGAATAGAATGGTACATTTGAGGGGCATATTCTATGCCTGTGTCTCGCGTACGTTCGGGCGATGAACAAGCCCACAACAATAAAAGTCCTCCTAATAAATAGCGCCTCATAGCCGTAAATATTCCGTTTTAGTTTCTACTGCTCCGCTTTCTCTTAAAAGGGATTCTAATTGCGTTCTTTGTTCTTGGCTTTCTGGTGGCTCAATCACAACCACAAATCGGTCATCGGTCTGACGGGGGTCTATCGGCTTTTTGAAAATCCCCGGAAAAGTCCAATTTCGCAATAAGTAAAAGAATACCATTCCTAAAGCCGCTAAAAGCACCATTAATTCAAAAGTAATAGGCACAAACGTTGGTAAAGGAAAATGGGGTTTCCCACCAACGTTCAAGGGCCAATCATGCGTGTACATGTACCACTGCATCCATAAAGCAAACGATGCACCTGTCAAACCAAACAAAAACGAAACTACAGGTAAACGAGATTCTTTCAATCCCAACGCTTCATCCAAACCATGAACAGGAAAAGGGGTATAAACATTCGCAATCTTATATTGATGGGCTCTTAACTTCTTGATGCCCTCTAATAAAACCTCATCATCTTCGTAAATCCCTATAATGTACTCTTTTTCTTTTTTTCGTGCCATAGTATGGGGGTTTTAATGTTGTTCACTGTCGTGGTCGTGCAAAACGACAACAGCAGATGCTGATTCTACTTTACGAGGAGGATAATAGCTATCTATAAGCGCTTCAGCTTCCTTCAAAGCCTTTTGTCGTTGCAACGATTCCTTCAAAATGGCTTTTACTTCTGCAATGGCAATACAGGGAAACACCCGGATAAATAGCAGATACAACGTAAAGAATAGTCCGAAAGAACCAATTAAGATTCCCCATTCTACGATTGTAGGCGTATACATGTGCCAACTGGAGGGAATGTAATCTCTGTGCAACGAGGTTACAATAATCACAAAGCGTTCAAACCACATGCCGATGTTCACAAAGATACTAAGGATGAACAAAATCCATGGGCTGCGACGAACTTTTTTAGACCACATCAATTGGGGAGCAATCACATTACAAGAAACCATAATCCAGTAAGCCCATGCGTAGGGACCAAAAGCACGATTAATAAAAGTAAAGCGCTCATAGGGACTCCCAGAGTACCATGCCATAAAGAACTCCGTTGCATAAGCCAATCCTACCATAGAACCTGTTGCTAAGGTTACTTTTGCCATCGCATCTAAGTGGTCTAAGGTAATATAGGCTTCTAATTTTAATGCTTTACGAGTGAGAATCATTAAAGTAAGCACCATACCGAAACCGGAGAAGATAGCACCTGCGACGAAGTAAGGGGGAAAGATGGTAGTATGCCATCCTGGGATAACCGACGTAGCGAAGTCAAACGAAACGATAGAGTGAACGGAAAGCACCAAAGGAGTTGCTAATCCTGAAAGCACTAAGGAAACTACTTCAAAGCGTTGCCACTCTTTTGCAGACCCCAGCCATCCAAAAGAAAGGATGCCATAAATGAACTTTGTGATTTTTCCTTTTGCTCTATCGCGTACTGTAGCAAAATCAGGAATCAAGCCAATATACCAGAAGACTAACGAAACGGTAAAGTAAGTACTGATGGCGAACACGTCCCAAAGCAGCGGTGAGTTAAAGTTTACCCAAAGAGAACCATGTACATTAGGCAAAGGGAATATCCAGAAGGCAACCCATGGTCTTCCCATGTGAATCAGCGGGAACATTCCTGCACAAATCACAGCGAAGATGGTCATTGCTTCGGCTGCGCGGTTAATAGAGTTTCGCCACTCTTGTCTAAATAATAGCAAAATTGCAGAAATCAATGTTCCTGCGTGACCAATACCAATCCAAAAGACGAAGTTGGTAATATCAAACGCCCAGCCTATGGTTCGATTCAGTCCCCAAGCTCCGATACCAGTAAAGAACGTATAGGTTACACTAATGATTAAAATTACTAAGGCGGTAAAAGCAGGTAAAAAGG
>WFXK01000330.1 GCA_015490695.1 Bacteroidota bacterium
GTTATCTTTTTAAGTTGTAAGCGCACAACCAACATAGGTGAGGCGTTATTGCCTTTGGCTCAGCAACAAGTAAAAGACTTCCCTGTGGAAATCACAACGATTACTATAGATAGTTTTCAAGCGGAAAACCCTGTTTCGGCGCTGTTTGGTACGTTAAAAGATACGACAACAGGCATTATTAAATCGTGGATTTATGCTCAATTTAGTTTTCAAGGGGCAAATTTAAGTTTAGGCGACCCAAATAAATTACAATTAGATTCGCTCATTTTACAAATTCCTGTTTTTACTCGTTTTGGTGATGCTGCATCACCCATGCGGATTAAAGTCTATCAAATCATAGAAACATGGCAAAGTAGTACGTATGGCATTAATGATTCTTTACAGATTCATCCTATTGCTGTTGTGGATACGGTGGTACAATTCAGTGAGCCTTTTGAAGATGTAGAAAATAAAATTTTGCGTTTACGTTGTAGCGATTCCTTAGGGAATGTGCTTTTGTTTGCGGGAGATGCAAATTATACAAGTGCTACGGCTTTTAAGAATTATTTCAAAGGTTTAGCCATTACTGCAGAGATTGCAGACCCTACTGCTATGGGGGTTGTTTATGCAACGATTGCAACGAATTTGAGTTTTCATTTAGAACTTCATTATCATGAAGATACGGCTCAAAAAAGTATTACTTTTTACACTTTTGCTGCAGAGGACCGCTTTTTTCATCGTATTGTTGTGCAAAAAGATTCTACGGCGGTTTTTGAAGAGGCGTTGCGTAATGATGCTTTGCTGGGGTTTCGGGGTGGCGCGCTCTATGTGCCTTTATTAACTTTGCCCAGAGTAGATAGCTTATTAGCCTTGCAACCAATAAACCGAGGATTGTTGTATCTTTATGCGATTCCTGAATATGTACAACAGGATTTTAATTTAGCTCCTCCGGCAGTTGCTGCAATCCACCTTTATCGTGTGGATGCAGAAGGAAAACCTTATGCAGTGAAAGAAGCTTCTTTGACCTCTGCTTCTTGGGATTCCTTAAACCAGCGCTATGTGATAGATGTTACAAACTTGTTACAAAGTCTGCAGTTAGGGGGGAGTCAGCGAACCCAATTTATTATCCTTCCAGGTGGTTTTCGTTTTAACCTCTCCAGAGTGGTTTTAGGAGGGAAGAGCCATCCTCAATATGCACCGAAATTGAAGATTCTTTATGCTAAATTACCTTAAATACGCTATACCATGTGTGGCATTGTAGGTTATGTAGGGCATCGGCAGGACACATGGCAGTTGTTAATTAAGGGGTTGAAGCGTTTAGAGTATCGTGGTTATGATTCTGCGGGGATTGCTATTGTGAATGAGCGCAACGAGGTGCGTTTATTTAAGCGTAAGGGCAAGGTGAGGGATTTAGAAGCGTACATTCAGGCGGTTAGTGACCCTGCGGATTTGATTGCTCGTATTGGGATTGGGCATACGCGTTGGGCAACCCACGGCGAACCTAACGACATCAATGCCCACCCCCATGTGAGTCAATCAGGAAAATTTATCATCATTCACAATGGAATTATAGAAAACTACGCTACCTTAAAACAGCGCTTAGTAGAAAAAGGTTATCAGTTTAAGAGCGATACCGATACAGAAGTTTTAGCGCAACTATTTGAAGAGGTTTCTAACAGGGCGCCGGAATTACCGATGGAAGAGGTTATTCGTATAGCACTGCATCATGTAGAGGGTGCTTTTGGGATTGTGGTTATGTCTCCTCATTGGCCCAATAAATTAGTTGCGGCTCGCCGCTCCAGCCCTATCGTCGTAGGGATTGGACAAGGTGAGTATTTTATCGCCTCGGATGCTACCCCTATCATTGAATACACCCGAAACGTTATCTATCTTAACGACGATGATATGGTAGTCGTTACCCCTGAAGAATTACAATTAAAAACTTTAAAAAATGTGATTAAAGTTCCTGAGGTAATGACCTTAGATATGGAATTGGATGCAATAGAAAAGGGAGGGTATCCCCATTTTATGTTAAAAGAGATTTTTGAACAACCGCGTTCTATTGAGGATTCTATGCGAGGCAGAATTCGTAGAGACCTTCAAGGGGTGATTCTTGGGGGATTACAATCCGTAAAAGAACGACTATTAAATGCTCCAAGGCTTATTATTGTGGCTTGTGGTACCAGTTGGCACGCTGGTTTAGTCGGAGAATATTTAATTGAAAACTTAGCACGAGTACCCGTAGAAGTGGAATATGCTTCAGAATTTCGTTATCGTAATCCTGTGATTTTACCTGATGATGTAGTGATTGCTATTAGTCAGAGTGGGGAGACAGCAGATACTTTAGCGGCGTTGCGTTTAGCAAAAGAGAAAGGGGCTTTAGCCTTAGGGATTTGTAATGTCGTAGGTTCTACGATTGCACGAGAGACCGACGCTGGAGTCTATACTCATGCAGGACCTGAAATCGGGGTTGCGTCTACTAAAGCGTTTACTGCTCAAATCGTTGCTTTAACCCTTATTGCTTTCATGCTTAGTGAAGCCCGCCAAACCCTATCTAAGGAACATATCCGAACTTACTTAAAAGAACTAATTACCATCCCCGATAAAGTTCAAAAAGTGTTAGAGACCGTTAATGAGCCTATTCAGGAACTTGCTCAGAAGTACAAGGATGCAACGAACTTTCTTTATTTAGGAAGGGGTTATAATTTTCCTATTGCCTTAGAAGGCGCATTGAAGTTAAAAGAAATCAGTTATATCCATGCAGAAGGGTATCCCGCTGCTGAAATGAAGCATGGTCCGATTGCGCTTATTGATGAACACATGCCTTGTGTGGTCATTGCTCCTAAGGATAAAATCTATGATAAAATCATAAGCAACATTCAAGAAATCAAAGCTCGTAAGGGGGAAGTGATTGCTGTTGTAACGGAAGGCGATACGCAAATTAAACGTTTAGCAGACCATGTGATAGAGATTCCTCAAACGATGGAGCCTTTTATTCCATTGCTTTCTGTGATACCATTACAGCTTTTAGCCTATCATATTGCAGTGTTGCGCGGCTGTGATGTGGACCAACCAAGAAATCTGGCAAAATCGGTAACCGTAGAATAAGTGATTCTACGTAGTTGGCTTATTGCTCTGCAGTATTTTTTTATCGGTATGGCTTTTGTAGCCTTGCTGCAAGCCGCTATAGAGCCTTTGTCATGGAGTGGGAGTACTAAGGACTTTCTTTTATTGACCGCGTCACAAATCTTTTCTTTTGCGCTCCCCGCTTTTATAACTCATTATTTTATGAAAAGAAGCGTTCACGATTTGCTCTATTTAGATTTTAAAGGATTTTTACCTTTAATCGCTATTTTGTTAATAATCGCAGGGATGTTTTTATTAGTTCCTTATTTTTTATTTCCTGCTTCATGGGTTGAACGTTTATGCTATGCTTGCTGGGAGTGGGAACGTTCTATAGAAAACACAGTGCAAACTTTACTAA
>WFXK01000331.1 GCA_015490695.1 Bacteroidota bacterium
ATCGGAAGGCTTCCATCCAGGGAAAGTCGTCCAAACCTATAATCAAATCCTGCAGTGGCTGCTGCTGATTATCTTCGCTATCCTTAACTCCGTACGCATCTTATTCTTAGATAAAAAAGAAAAACTCTGGATTTTAAATCTCATCGCTTTAATCATCGTTCTTTTCTTCAATCCCCTTACAGGATTATTACCTCAACATCTGCACCACCCCTTTTGGTACAGAGAACTACCTTTATGGCTATTCATCATCGCAGAACTTTCGGTCTATTCTATCACTTTCTTAAGTATCCAACTTAATCCCGCACTTCTGTATGTTTTAAGTTTTCTTTTTCTTATTGCTTTGGCAACGCTATTACTTTCCTTGCCCGTAGCAACTTATAAACCACTTTCCTTCATAGATGCTTTATTTACGGCAACCAGTGCTAGCTGCGTTACAGGACTGATCGTCCACGACACTGCTAACACCTTTACTTTTATAGGACAGGTGTTTTTGCTCATCATTATCCAATTAGGCGGCTTAGGAGTAATCACTTTCACCTATCTCTTTGGTTATTTTCTGCAAGGAGGAACAACCCTGCAAAGTCAAATCCACATGCAACAATTATTAAGTGCCGATAACGTTAGTACACTGGTTAAAACCTTAAAACAAATTATTTTTATTACCTTAAGTGTTGAAGCCATAGGCGCTATTCTGATTTTTTTTACCACTGCCGATAGCTTAAGCCATTTTACCTTAGGGCAACGATGGTGGTTTGCTGTTTTCCATGCGGTTTCTGCTTTCTGTAATGCCGGCTTTTCTATTATAGAAGATGGTTTATATCATCCCTTGCTACGTCATAATGCCCCTTTTCAAATCATAATTGCGTTATTGATTATCATTGGTGGCATTGGGTTTTATGCGATTTTTTCCTTTATCCATTGGTTATATGTACGGGGTTTTTTACGGTTACGGGCATGGGTGATGGCAGAACGTTTTTTCCATCAACCTAACATCATTCGTCTTAATGCTCGTTTAGCCGTAGCTACTACAGCCATTTTGCTTACCTCCTCTTGGCTTTTGTTTTTATTGATAGAGTTTTGGGATGTTAAAAACGGGAAGATTACTTTTCAAGGATTGGTAACAGCTTTTTTTGCTGCGGTCACGCCCCGAACTGCAGGCTTTAACACCGTAGACCTTACCCAACTATCTACCCCAGCCGTGCTGCTAACCCTGTTTCTGATGTGGATTGGTGCTTCACCAGGCTCTACAGGCGGCGGCATTAAAACCACTACCTTAGCTGTCGCTTTCCTTAATATCTTTTCTATCGCCCGAAAAAAACCCCGTATAGAATGGAATTACCGAGAAATCCCCGCAGAAACCGTAAGAAAAGCGTTTGCTATTATCACTATGTCGCTTTTACTCATTGGTATCAGTAGCCTCGCCCTAACCCTTTCTAACCCCCACCTTACTACACAACAAATTTTATTTGAAGTCGTTTCCGCTACTTCTACTGTAGGTTTAACCCTAAACACCACAAGTCAATTAACAAACACAGGAAAAATCATCATTATCCTTTGCATGTTTATCGGAAGAGTAGGATTACTTACTTTTACGGCTGCATTTCTTAAACCTGTGGCAACGCTTCGTTATCGTTATCCGAAAGAAAACATTTTAGTCGGATGAAGTTTCTTATTGTTGGCTTAGGGAACTTTGGTGCTTCCTTAGCAAAAGCCCTTACGGAACGGGGGCATGAAGTCTTCGCCATTGACAACAACCAATCCAAAGTGGAACTTTATAAAGAAGACATCACCCACACCATTTGCTTAGACGCTACCGACATCGTTAGCCTTAAAACCCTGCCTTATCAACAATTTGATGTTGTGATTATTGCTATAGGAGAAGACTTCGGTGCTTCTTTGTTAGCCACGGCTTTATTCAAACAACTAGGTGTAAAACGCATTATCAGTCGTGCTATATCAGACGTCCATCGGCAAATCTTAGAAGCCATCCAGATAGATGAAATCATCACCCCTGAAAAAGAAGCCGCAGAACGCCTAGCATTGAGTTTAGATATGGAAGGTATCCACGATGCTTTACAATTATCGCAAGAATATACGATTGTAGAGGTCAAAGCACCTGAGAAATGTATTGGGAAAACGATTCAAGAAATCGGTTTTCGTAGACGTTACAACATTAACGTTATTACTATTCGCCGATGGAGTGAAGAAAAAGGTATTTTAAA
The DNA here is from genome assembly GCA_015490695.1 of Bacteroidota bacterium. Lineage (GTDB taxonomy): Bacteria > Bacteroidota > Bacteroidia > SpSt-205 > S141-50 > S141-50. The sequence continues at coordinate 2,223 of WFXK01000331.1, forward strand.
CATTCCTAAAAAGAAACCCATTATTCTAGGAGTCGTCGGACCAAACACCGTGATTGAACAAGGCGACGAATTGATTTTATTCGGCAGACACAAAGACATAGAAGCCTTTATGCATCAATGATGTATACTATTACAGAACGAAGTGAAGGTAAGTATCACATAAAGGGCTCTAAGTTTTTATCGTTTTTAATTCCTGTAAAGAACCATGAAGAGATACGTGCGCAATTAAGGTTATTTCGTCGTCGTTATTCTGATGCTACGCATGTTTGTTATGCGTATGTTTTAGGCGACGAGCGTTTTTATTCAGATGCTGGAGAACCTAAACATAGTGCTGGTGCCGCTATTTTAAAAGCTTTACAACAACACCATTTACAACAAGTACTTTTGATTGTTGTACGTTATTTTGGCGGAACAAAATTGGGTTTACAAGGACTAAAAGAAGCTTATTTCAAAGCTGCATTAAACGCTATTGAAAACAATCAAAGTATTATTCCTTTTCAACCCATGAAGTTGATCCGCTTAGTAGTTCCTTATGAACAACTTGATCAATTTCATCAATGTTTACGGCAAGTGCAGGTTCAAGTTAAGCATTGGGATTATCACTATCAAGGAGTTGTTTGTGAAATAGTGATTCCGGAAAATCTTTATAAGCAGTTTGCACAATGGAAAGAATAATAAAATCTTAGTAGTGTGTCGTATGATAAGTAAAACACGGTGCATAAAGCAAACCGCAAGTCCCTATAGGACTTGCGGTTTGTCACCAGATAACGGCGTGGCTACTATGGAGCTATGGGCTATTGTGGTTATGGCGAAAACGTTAGTGATAAACAGCTACTTTGGTTGCATAGTGCATTTGTTTGTTGTGAAGTTTTATTAAGTAAATACCAGATTGCCAGTGGGAGGCATCTATGGTAGTATTTTTTTCATGGAGCACTCTATAGTCGTATTGTTCGCCGTTGAGGGTATACACTTCCATAGTTATGGGGTTTTGCGGGATTTGAACATGGAGCATTCCTTGATGCCAATAGATTCTTGGTTTCATGGGGGAGTGAGGCTGTTGCCTTCCCACTGCAAGTCCTGAGGTGATGGTCAGTTGGTCTATGTACACTGTATCGCCTTGGGGGGTTCCGTCTCCGTCTACTGCAATAGCAGCAACGTAAAAAGTAATAGGTCCTACATCTTGTGGTGGGGCAATCCAATCCACCATCATCGTGTACTCACCATTGATAAATCCAATGTTCGCTGCTTGGGCATAGTAGTTTGCGTTCCCCTGAACGGGTTTAGACGGGAACCCTGGAACGCTTTGAAACGTCCCTTGAAAACGCCTTAACGTATCAAAAGCAGCGATTTGAAATCCTCCATAGAGCGCTGTGGGATGAGTTAAGTGAATATAGAGCCTACTGAGCTCTCCTGGGGTGTAATGCGTTCCAGGGGTCGGATCGACAGCCTCTGGATAGAACGTTAAAATTGCTTTGGGTTGGGGAAGAGCATCATTGTGGCATATAGCACAGGTACGTTTGCCATCTGCCGGTGCTCCCGTATAACCCGCGGGCATGTCCAGCCCATCCATCGTTCCCTGCAGCAGCATCACCGCCGCACTACCTAATCC
>WFXK01000332.1 GCA_015490695.1 Bacteroidota bacterium
AGAAGTCCATTATCTTGAGTGCCGCCTGCTAACAAGGTAGAATCCCATACATGAAAACCATGGAACTCTGTGATGGCAAGTCCTTTTCCGTTAACGTTTTTCCATTGCCATTGTTTTCCATCAAAGGTTGCCCAGGTGACGCCACCATCGTGTCCTAAAAGGAGTGTATCTGCTTTCCCTCCACGATTATGTACTGCAATACTTCGCAAATCCACGTGGATGTTTCGCAAGGGTGGGGAGTGAAAAGTTTTTCCTCCATCTGTTGAATAAAATAAATAACGATTCGCTCCTGTAATATAAAGCCGATTTGAATCAGCAGGCGAAACAGCAAAAGCAGGAAAAATGCGACTTAAAACAAGGTTATTATGAAGTTCCTTGGAACGGATTTTACCTTGGGTATCTATTTTTAAAATAAAGGTATAGCCTGCTGTAGGATGAGGGCATAGACATTGACTGCTGGGATGGACTTTAGTAAAAGCAACAAAAACTACTTCTGGCGCTGCTTTAGAGGTTGCTAAACTAATGTAGTTAGCGCATTGAGTTAAAGGACGTAGGCTTTCTATTTTTTTCCATCGCCGGCGAAAAAGGTGTGTCGTATACCATACTTCTGCACCTGCTACACCGCTATAGGCATCACTGCAAAACTTCTGACATCCTTGAGAAGCATCACAATAATAGGTTGCAATTGCTGGGGTTGATGCGTCGGTACTTACAAACACCACATCAGGATTTGCCGGCAAAAAAGCAATATGAACAATCCTTTTAGGAACTTCCCACCAATCGTTCTCTTTTCTGTGAAGAGAAAAAAGTAAATGCCAAGTTTTGCCGTTATCCTTAGAACCTAATAGCATTGCATAGAAGCGCTCCTGAAGTATTCCAATACATCCAACTAATAAATAGGGTTTCTTAGGGTGGACACCAATAGCTGTGATTTTGTAGATTTTTATAGATGGGAGCTTGGGAGTAATGTTTTGCCAGGTTTTTCCTGTGTCTTGACTTCGGAAGAGTGCGCTTCGGTAGAAGGTGCCGTCATACGAAGTACAACGAGTTAAAATATAGATTTCATTCGCTTTTCGTTCTGGGATGATGATTTGATAGATGCCACCGATAGGAAAAGGAATGCTTTGGGTTAAGTTTTGCCATTGTAAATGGTTTTGATGGGCATGCCAGAGTCCACCGTGACGTGTACCGATAAACCAAAGCACGGGATTGCTTGGATGAATAGCAGTACTAATAACAATGCCCAAAGTTGGAGGTTGCGGTCCAATGGCATTAGAAATAGGATATAAAGGTTCAGGGTCTTGTAAAGGACCAAGGCAGTGCCATTGGGCTTTAGCTCCTTGTATCAATACCCCAATTAAGACGAGTGCGAATCGTTTCATAAAAAGAAGGACTGGAAGGTAAACGAACGATTTTTGTTGTGTAACGAGATTTTTGTAAAGCGATTTGGGTGTTGCTGGGTAGCACTACAGTGCGGTTATCCAAAGCAATTAACACTTCTCCGCTTCGGGCTTCTACTTCAAAACTCAGTACTACGCTATCGGGAACGACTAAAGGACGTACTGTAAGCGTATGGGGGGCAATTGGGGTTAATACAAACGCATTGGCATACGGTGCAATAATCGGACCGCCACAAGCTAAAGAGTAGGCTGTAGAACCTGTAGGCGTGGCAATAATCAATCCATCTGCCCAATAATGATTTAAAAACTCGCCGTTGACATAGCTATGGATGATAATCATTTCATTAGAATTAGATTTATGCAGGGTGATTTCGTTAAGAGCGTAGTTATAGTTGCCAAAGTGGTCTTTATCGGTAGTGATTTCCAACATAGTTCGTTCTTCTATTTGTCCTCTACCTTGTAAAAGGGCTTGAGTTACGGGAATCATATCTTGTGCAGAGAAAGAGGCTAAGAAACCTAAGCGTCCCATGTTAAAACCTACAATAGGAAGTTGTAATAGTGCTGCTTGGGTTGCTGCACGTAAAAACGTTCCATCACCTCCGAAGCTGTATAGAAACTTAATGTTCTTCCGAATAGTTTCTAAGACGCCATAACGCTGGTTTAGTAAACGCTTGTCTATGTAGCGACTTAAATTTTGTGCGTAAACGTTTTCAATCCAATAGGGGATATTTCGTTTTTTTAGAAATTGCAAAAAGGTTTGAATAGCTTGGTAGTCGGTTGCTGGCGTTACTCTACCATAGATTGCGAGCATGACCAGTCAAATTTATTAAAATCGTTTTTTGAGGAGGTGACAGCGCTGCATTGTGTTGTAACATTCTGGCTGATTTTTCAGATGTTTTTCTGATGGAAACCTGAGGAAACTTTTGGAGTTTCCATAGTTCCCTCAAAGAGATATCTCACATACGTTCGGCATGACGTTACAGCTACTGTCCTGCGAAGGGTTTTTTGCGTTGTTAAGTGTATTCGAGTAGTCTGTGGTTTTTTTTTGTATTTGCGTTTGGGGTATGTGCGTTATTCTGTTTGAGCATGTCACTCCGATCATAGCGAGGAATCTCAGCGCGGATTTTTTCTCAAGCGCTTTTTTGTTGGAAACGCAGGAAACTTTTAAAGTTTCTGAAGTTTCCCAAAAGGAGGTCCCTTGCATTCGCCCGGCATGATACTACAACCGCCTGCACTGCAGTGGTTTTAGCATTGTGTTGAGTTTATACGCGTAGCTTATAATCTTTACGTTGTTTGCATATGGATTATGTGTGTTACTCCCCTAGTGTACGTCATCCCACTCATTAGCAAAGAAGCTCACTTATAGTTTTTTAGCGTTCCCTATCTTGTATATACTACTATAGTATTATTTACGTTTAACCTCTGCAATTACACGTTTATTACGCAAATCATTGGCTTTTGGTAAGAGAAAGGTGGATTTAAGGTGTTAGAGGTTTAACTACAGCCTAAGCTTGCCCCGCAGTTTAAGCAGCGGTAACAAGTGCCGTTGCGTACTGTAATGTGTCCACATTCGGGACAAGCAGGTGCATCCCCCATAAGGCTTTCTAATAACCCTTGTGCTGACTGACCAGAGCGCTTTTTCTCTTCTTCAAACAAAGGTGCAGAATGCTTTTGCTCTATGCGCTCTTCTTCTGGCGATGGTACCTGAACTAAATCCTTACGCCCTAAGTACTCATACGCTAAAAGCCTGAAAATATAATCTACAATAGAGGTTGCATAACGAATGTTTGGATGATCCACAGGTCCAGAAGGCTCAAAGCGAGTGAAAGCAAACTTGTCTACAAACTCTTCTAAGGGTACACCATACTGCAATCCGATAGAAATCGCAATAGCAAAGCAGTTTAACATACTTCGCAGTGTAGCAC
>WFXK01000333.1 GCA_015490695.1 Bacteroidota bacterium
CCCTTTACGAATAAGAAAAAATTTCTTTACTTTGCTTTTGTTATGCAGAAGCGTCCCCCCTATATCATTGAGATTTTATCTTTGAAAGAAGGAGAACATCATTTTGAATTCACCTTAAAAGATGAGTTTTTAGACCAATTTTCCAGAAAATACATAGAAACGCTGCACGAAGCGCAGATTAAAGTTGTGCTGCAAAAGAGCAAGCGGATGATAGACAGCCATCTATGGATTCGTGGTTCGTTGCCACTACAATGTGACCGTTGTTTAGAGCCTTATGACCACCTCTTTGAAGAGCAATTACGAATTATTTTTAGCTATGACCGCAGTTTCAAAGGGGAAAAAGCGATAGAGGTTCGGTATATTGCCACGCACGAACGCTTTTTAGACTTTGGACAAGATATTTACGATGTTATTTGTTTGAGTGTTCCGCAGCGCCGTGTACCGGATTTTCATGATTGCGAAGATTTTATCGCTCCTTATAGGAAGCCTGCTCAAAAAACTTATTCACCCCATTATTGGCAACCACTAAAGGAGCTTTTGAATAAAAATGCTTAAATTTGTGCCATTCATAGAAATCTGCTAACTTGCGAGCCGTTTTTAAGTTCGTTTGTAACGAATCAAAATATAGATTCTTATGCCGTGCGGGAGGAAGCGTAAACGCTGGAAGATGAACAAACACAAATTAAAGAAACGCCGTAGAAAAAACCGCCACAAAAAGAAAAAGCGTTAATTATCTCGGCTTTTTAACTTTTAAAAAAGTGGGGTTTTGTGAAACATGTACTTTTAGTACATAAGAATCGGCGTTTCGTAGAATTAGCCATCTTAGAAGATGGGCAGCTGGTAGAGCTGCATAGAGAACCTTTACAAAAACCTTTCGGCGTAGGCGATATTTTTCTTGCACGAGTTAAAAAAGTGATGTCAGCCCTTAACGCCGCTTTTATTGACGTAGGCTATGAAAGAGATGGTTTCCTCCACTACTTTGACTTAGGTCCACAAATTCGTAGTCAACAAAAGTTCTTGCGTCTTATTCTGGATTCTGGGCAATACATCCCCTTGGAATCGTTCCGAGCAGAAAACGATATTCATAAAGAAGGGAACATTAAAGAAGTACTTCGTCCTCACGAGCCGCTCTTAGTACAAATCATGAAAGAACCTATTTCTACTAAAGGTCCCCGTTTAAGTAGTCAATTAACTTTTGCAGGAAACTATGTGGTATTTATTCCTTTTGGAAAAGGTGTAGCTGTTTCCAGAAAATTTAAAGACTACGAACGACGACAATATTTAAAAAAGGTATTAGAAGGCTGGATTCCCCCGAACATGGGCATGATTGTACGAACTGCAGCAGAAAACATCTCCATAGAGCAAATCAAAGAAGAGTTCCTTAAATTGAAAACCACATGGGAATCCATGATTCAACAACTTCTACAACAACGTAAAGCCGCTATACCTAGAAAAATATTCAACGAACAAAGTAAAGTAGCTACCCTTATACGAGACACCTTAAGCATTGGTTTTGACGAGATTTTAGTAGACACTCCTGCACTCTACGAAGAAATAAAAAGTTATATGGCGGAAAACCATCCAGACCAAATAAAAAAAGTCCGTTTAGTTCAAAGTCGTCAGGGGCTTTTTCATGATAAACACATTTATCGTCAAATCAAACAACAATTTGGCAAGATTGTACCTTTATCTAATGGAAGCTATTTAGTTATAGAGCACACCGAAGCGGCTAACATTATAGATGTTAATAGCGGAAGTCAGCGTGTTAAAGAGGGAGACCCTGAACAAATGGCTTTAGAAATCAATTTAGAAGCAGCAAAAGAAATCGCACGCCAACTGCGCCTAAGAGACTTAGGCGGAATCATCATCGTAGATTTCATTGACCAAAAACTACCTGAGAACAGAAAAAAAGTTGCCGATGCATTAAAAGCGGCATTAGAAAAAGACAGAGCAAAGACCACGGTGCTACCCATGAGTAAATTTGGTATTGTTCAAATCACGCGTCAGCGTTCTCGCCCTGCATTAAAGATGACTACGGAAGAGACTTGTCCCTGTTGTGAAGGCAAAGGGAAAATTCAATCCCCTTTAGCGATACTACCCCGTATAGAAAAAGATTTATTAC
>WFXK01000334.1 GCA_015490695.1 Bacteroidota bacterium
CAATAACCCTGTCCACGTACAACATACCCCCCTAAAGGCACTGTATTACCCCCAGCACAAATACTATCAGGGCTTAAATGAACAACACCCCCCTGCGGTGGTAAATCCACCTCAACATGCGCAACCTCCACAACAGGCGGACATACCCCATTGACCACAATCCATAATAAATCTACTAAACCACTATCTGAACTACCCGTAACATATCCCGTAGTACTACTCAGTGGATTCAATAACACCCCACTACCTAAACTACTCCAAAACCCAAAACCAGAAACCACATTCCCTACTAATTGGACCGTATCTCCCCGACATACCGTATCAGGAGACACCGAAACAATATTCCCTGCAGCACTATCATAAACCATGATAAATGTACGCTGAGTATCTGAACGATTTATACAAACTAACGTATCCTTTACAATCCATAAAACCTCTACAACACCCCCAGCATCTGAAACATCGCTATAATAGCGAACGTCTGTGCTAAAATTATCAGGCAAAAACCGACTAGAGCCATAAGGAAGCGCATCCCAATAGCCTACTACGTACGAAGACCCTTGGATAATCCGTGCTCTTATGGTATCCGTTGTATCTCCTTTGCAAATCCCTGCAGGTACTTCATAAATCTCTCCTAAGGGAGGTGGTTCTATGTAGACGCGTAAATAATTAGATGTATCGTTCTCACAGCCTGATGTTACAGCAACCCAATAAAGGGTGTCTACGCCTGGAGTGTTGGTTATGTAAGAAGTATTTTCTTGGAAGGGGTCAATGAAAGCGCCCGAGCCCGTAGTAACCCAATAACCCCGTTCATAGTCTATTATTTGCAACCCCGCTATACCAACATACGCAACGGTATCCCCTTGACAAACCCGAATAGAATCCTCAGGAACAGGATTAGGACTAAAGCTCATCGTTGGTGCAGATGGCGGCGTGTTTACTCTCACTCTTATCGCATCGGTCAACATAGAATCACAATAACCATACAAAACCCCACGATAATACGTCGTAACCCCAGGTTTTACATAAAACGAATCCCATGGATACGGCGCAGGTACAGAAAAAGCACTCCACGTTATTCCATCCAAAGAACTATACCACGCTATAGAATCTATATTGCGTCCCTTCACCTGAATCAATGCTGAATCCCCAAGGCATATTAACGTATCGGCAAACACCTGTGGTGTATCTAAAGGCTCTACAATACGAACAGTCCAAACCCCTGAAGTATCACTACAACCTCTATGCCATACAATCGCACGATAGTATAAGGTATCTACGCTGGAAAAAGGTTCGGTTTCATAAACTTGACTCGTAGGAGAAATGCCTCCTGTTGCCCTTGCCCATACTACACTATCTGTTGAAACCTCCCAGTAAAGGCTATCTGCCACCAAACTATCTACGTAGACTCTTGCACTATTGCCGACGCAAACGAAAATCGCTGTATCCCGTGGTGTAGCGTAAGCACGACAACTATCTACTTCTATGATTAAAAAGTATTGGTTGCTGCATTTGCCGTCAAAGTAGTCTACTACTAAGGTATCCCATCGGGGTAGTGGTCCCCCTGGGTCAAAAGAAGCATAAGCTGTATCAGGGTTGCTGGCTCCGCCATCTACCACATTATCGCTTAGGTTACTACTCAATAGCCACCAAGCATAGCTGCCCGTGGAATATTCTACAGAACTATAAACTACGTTCGTTGCGCCTGCTGCTACTTGAGTAGGACCTGTAATATAAATAAAAGGTAGAGTATCAATAGGAATGGCTACGATATTGGTCCATAAAGCCGTATCGCATCCACAAGAATGGATTAAACGAGCAAGGACTTTAAGGGTATCTCTATCACCAGGAAGGTCCACGTAAAAGGTGTCCACTCCATAACCAACAAAGAGGGTATCTCCTGTATTAGGGTCTATTTCATAAAATTCAAAGTATTCTCCTTGGTTGTCAACGATATAGAAACCTATAGGGGTATCGGGACAGAAGGCGGTCATGCCAACGGTGTCGGCTGCTAAAGAGTCAGAAGTAATGTTAATACATGCGATAAAGTCTGGGACGTCGCTACAGCCTGGCAAAGTACATTCTGGAATATAGCGTGTTTTTGGTTTTAAGTCTTTTCCATACCAGTCTGTAATGGTTCCTGCACCGCCTAAGCTATCGGGCTGAGTTCGCCAAAAGATTTTTAAAGTATCAGGACACTCATATAAACGCACATAAACAACCGCTATGGTATCCCATTGGTTTGGATTAACATTTATATCTACTTCAGAAACAGCAACTCCCGGTGCACATGCTGAATTACCAAAATTTTTATAAACATTCACATTGATAAATGGGGCACCTAAACTCAAATTCATAGAAAGATAGCACGGAGAATTAGCCGCATCCCATTTGCCTCGTTTTACAAAAGCATAAGAATTATAGTCAAAGGCATCTAAGGGAAGAATTTGCACCGCAAAATTAGAAGTTCCCAATCCTGTATCTGTTCCAGCTTCTACGACGGTATCCCGAATTAAATAGTATAACAACAGCGAGTCTACGCTCACTCTTTCTGCAGTTACTTTCACTTGATAGCCCACTTTTTGCTGGGCAAAAGTAAAAGTAGCACCCAAGATAAAAAGCACTATCCTTCTACCCATAGTTTTAACGCATTAGACGGAAATAATACTGAGCATTTCTCCATTGCACTTTTATGATATAAACGCCCTTTGCTAACGAGGCAAAAGTAGACAAATCGTAATAACGAGGCTGGCGATGATAAAACTGCATAGGGGGTAATACGGCTTTTCCGGCTACATCATATACCTCTATACGCAAACTACCTTGCTCATTAAACCCAACCCAAAGCTTAGAAACCACTGTCCATGGATTACCCAAAAGCATAACACCTCCATCTCGAACCCCTCCTTGCACCGCTGTTAACTGATAAAAATAATCTTGACTACAAACGGTATCGCAAAGATGATAATAGCAAACTTTATACGTTGTGTTATTTACTAAATTCGTTAAATAGCTTTGTGATGCTCCTGAAATGGGTTGTCCATCGGCAAACCATTGGATTTGGACTAAAGAATCTACATAATCTGCTGAACTATAAAGCGTATCTTGCATCCCTTGAAGCAAGTTAATAGTAACAGAAGTCGGTGGTTGAACAACATAAAAGGTTTGACTTGAAGTATTACTACAGCCGTTGTTGTCTGTTACGCTAAGTGAGAGATTATAGCTTCCTGGTTGCGCGCTTTGCAGTAAAGCAAAATAGTTTTGTTGTGTGAGGGTAACCGAGGGGTCGCTTTGCCATTGATAAGTTATCAATGAAGTATCTTGGGCAACGAACATCACGGTTTGGTTTACACAGAAGGTAGAAGGTCCTGTAAAGGTAGCATCTGGAAGCGGCATCATAGTAACGAAAGCCGTATCTTGTGAAGGAGTCTGGCAAGCATAATTATAAGCAACTACAGTAACATTTGCCGATTGGGTAATAAGTAAAGAATCCACATCTTGAGCGGTTAAAGTGCCATTTACATACCAATAGACTTTAGAAGTGGAGGCACGTAGGATGATGGAATCGCCACTACATTGTTGGACGATTCCTGCTGGGGTTAAAGTAGGTGCAGCAGGAGGAGCACAAAGCGGGAAAAGCGAATCAGCAGGCTCAAACACACCATTAAGGTCTAAACGATTTCCATTCCAATCTAAGATTTGCAGTCCATAGGTACGCCATCGGCAGCCGCTAACACCCCATGGGTTCTTTATCGGAATCGCTACACCACCCACCCGCTCATAAAAAGGATTTACCAATACGGTATCCGGTCCAGAAAAAACCCGTACTACATTCAAAACAAAATAATCTTCATTAGTAAGCACATACAAGTCATAGTAGCTGGCAGGACTGTGGTCGTTATCCCAGCGCCCATCTAAGGAATCTACCTTAAAGATACGATTAAGGTCTAAAGCCGTTGTATCTATATAAGCGCCAAAGTTCGCATGCCCTAAAGCATAAGGTACTGTGTCTAAACGCTTTATATAAAACTCTATAATCAGCAACGTATCATTTAAAATGCGCTGTTCTATTTTGAACGCTGCTTTAGGCTGATTTGCCTTTATCAATCCCACCACGCCGATTAAACACATTAAAAGACGCATTTTCATTTTGGATTAAAAGTTGTATTGATAATATCTATGGGTTTGGGATAAGGAGAAGCATAAGGGAGCATGAAGTTACCAACGGTACTTCGTCGTAAATAAAGGTTATTGGGGTCTGCCTTATTCAAATCCCCTGCGTTCACAAACGTATCTAAATTTACATCTTCTTGAACATAATTTATCAAAACGCCATTATTTGCTTGAATGAGATAAAAATCCAGTGCATTGACTTCGTCATCAAACCAAGCATTTCCTAACCACATTACCGCTCTTCCAGAATTAGGGTCTATTTTCGCTCCTAACCCCGCATCTTTAACAAAGAAAGGAATGGTCAAATCCACCATAGCATTACTTCCTCCTAAAATAGTATCGGGATTCACAAAAAAGCTACTAATAATGGGTAAGTGATTTCTATGCAATGCAACCACCGCATAAGGGGCAATAGCCGTTTTACATCCAAAAGAGACATAATCATACAAACCGCTATAAAAATCTTTTACAATACCGTTTGTCGTTACCCATCCTAAAGCCGTGTCTACATGATTACCTGCCATATCTACAAGGAAAACTTGTAGAACATCTACAGCATCCGAAGGGACCTGATACCCTCTATACATTTGGGTTTGTGATAAAGCAAAATTATCAAATTCAAAAACTCCTCTTAATAAGGCATACATATTGATGTCTTGTATCATTACATCACTTGCTCCGTCATAGGTTCCTTCTAATAAAGCTCTTAGTCGGATTTTCAAAGAAGGCTTTGTTGGAACACGTTGAATTGCAGATGCATCAGGAATACAAGTGCCATCTTCTACAACGACTCGCAGCAAAGGTGCGCCATTGACCATACCGTAATAGGCTGAATCTACAGAAGTAACGGCAATCGTATCCCATTGACTTAACACTGGGTTCCATTGTTGCCAATAAAAGGTAAGGGTTGGGTTTTCTGCATAGCCAAGGGGCCACAACGATTTTGCTTTTAACCACAAAGTATCTCCTTCACAAACCCGCCCATCACTTAAAGAATCATAGACAAACAAAATAGAATCCACATTGCATTGATAGGCACCTAAAGCGAAGAAAGGAGATGCGTTACCAATAGCGGTAAAGTTAAAGGTGTTTTGGGTTTGTATGCCTGGTCCCCAGCCGTTAGGGCTATTATAGGCAACTACTGGTCCAAGGCTATTATAAACACTGGATTCGTTTTGGGTTCTTGAAGCAGCGATGCGCATAGGGGGTGGGATGGGTGAAGGTAGGTTATACACTCGCACTCGGAAAGAATCATTGGTTGCACAGCTACCCATAGCAAGTTTCCAAAGACCATCGTTATAGAAAAAGGCTATTCCTCTTCCGGGAATTCCTCCAATAGGTGCACGGCGAAATGCTGCTGCACCAAAACAAGCATATGGCACCGACAACCCTTTGGGAAACTGAAGCCCAAAAGGCAAATAAAACATCGTATCCCCCTTTGTTTCTCCTAAGAAGAACGTCTTAAAAGTCGTATCATAATTCGCAAACAAGATGATATAAAACCCTTCTACGTAGGAAGTATCGGGTGGTGCAGCTTCTATTTGCACCGCACCGCTATCTACAATAAACGAACGGTCTTGCCCCGCCACAGTCTGCGCTAAAATCCTACCTTTTTTAAATAGAATACTATCGCTTATCCAAAAGAAATCGGGTTGTATCAGCTCTAAAACGTCCCTATTATTAGCTGCTTCCATAACGAATGTACCAATGGTATCGCCTGGGGTAAAATAAAAAGTAGCATTAGCCAAGCGTCCTTTATACCATAAATAGCCTCCGTGGCGGTATCGTACTGAATCGGGCATGTTCAGTTCAAATGAGGCACCAGAGAACTGAAATACTCCTTTTTTATGAAAAACATGCCCATTAGTGATTTGCACATCGCCTTGTACATAGAGCGTGTCGTTGTTAGAAGAGAAGTATAGGGTGTCGTCATTCATCATATAAAATTGGGCATAACCCACAGCCAATAGCATCCAAAACCAACGCATGTTTATTCTTTTTCTTTCAAAGGGTGAAGGTAGCGCAATCCAGCCTTTTTGGTCAAGTCGTTTTTGATTTAATGGCTCCATTTCCTTCTTTATTTGTATTTTTTTAAGGTTGATTCGTTCGGCGACGGATATTGGGCACAGGTAACAACTCAGGTGGTTCAGGCTCGGGTGGCACAGGTAACAACTCTACTTCTTTTAAATAATCTCTTCGTCCGCGTAGTTTCCTCAACCGCAATTGCTCCTCTATGATTTCATGACGTACCCGCTCATCGGCTAAGAAGAAGCGTTTACGCTCTTCAGGTGTCAAATCCCGTTTCTTCAATTTATGCGCTAAATCCAACAACGCTTGTCGTGTCGGCAACAATTTATAAATCACAATCTTATGGTATTTTCCTGCCGCTGCTAAATACTTTCCATCGGGGCTAAAGGCACCATGATAAGGTCTGCCGGGATTATCATAAAAGATAGCGAAGCGCACAAAGTATTCTGCATCCCATAAACGTAGGGTTTTATCATCGCTACTGGTTAAAATAAAGCGTTCATCAGGACTAAATTGTACATGATACACGGCAGCTTTATGTTCTTTCAGTGTACCTAAGAGTTTTCCATCGCGCAAGCTCCATACTTTGGCTGTACTATCTTCTGAAGCGGTTGCGATCCATTTTCCATTAGGGCTGAACGCAGCATGCAACACCGCCGCTTGATGTCCTCTAAGCACATGAATTTTCTTCGCCCTTTGTACATCCCACACAATTGCCGTTTTGTCTTTACTGGTTGATACCAAATAGCGGTCGTCAGGACTAAAAGCAACATAAAGCACAGGCGCTTGATGCCCTTGTAAAGTCGCTATTAACCTTCCTTCTTTCCCATCCCAGATACGAACCGTGTTATCTTCCGATGCTGAAGCAATATAACGTCCATCATGACTAAAAGTTGCATAGGTTACCGCTCCCTCATGTCCTTCTAAAATATTGATTAACCGTCCTGTTTGGGCTTCATACAACCTTAGTGTGTGGTCCTTAGAGGCTGTAACTACCCGAGAAACATCAAAATTAAGTGCTGCATGGGTGATTAAATCCTCATGTCCTTTAAATATCGCTTGCAAAGTACCTTCTTTAAGATTCCATAAACGAGCACTAAAGTCTGAAGCAACGGTCAATAACCATTGCCCATCTTCTGAAAACGCTGCCTTATCTACTATATGCCGATGCCCTTTTAATAAATGCTCTGTTTGTTCTGTTGTTACATCCCACACCCTTGCAGTCTTATCCCACGAAGTGGAAATCAAATGTTTTCCATCTGGACTAAATTGATTGTGAACCACTTTATTTTTATGTCCAATCAAACGCTTATAGGGTCGTTTATTAATAATAGCGTTCAAAGCATAGTACAGGGCTGCTTCGGTTTCTTCTACATAGGGTCTGTCGGGATTGCGTAAGGTTTTGGGCAACCCTTCCAACGCTAAAAGCATAGCAATTTCAGGATTGCTTTTCAAGGTTTGTTGCTGCTACAAGGATGCTAAGAAAAGCGATTGTAGAATCAAGGCGTTGTTTCGTTC
>WFXK01000335.1 GCA_015490695.1 Bacteroidota bacterium
CTTAGAAATCATTTTTCTTTGCCGTCGTCTCGCCATAAAATAGCGTGGATGCATTTTTATTTTTATACTTTACTGCAAAAAGCGAAAGAAGTTCATCTTTTTGTACCTCGTTTGGGTCCTTTAAATCAGCCTTTTAGTACACCGATAGAAGAAGAGCCCAGCATCTGGATAGCACAACTGCAATATCTAAAAGAGCACCAAAAAACAATTACTTTGGCAATGCATTATCACAATTATCTTCCTAAGGTTCAGTGGATTTCTACTGCTGCTCGTCAAGTGCCTGCTCCACCTTCGTGTGTTTTTCCATTAGAGACCTTTTCACCATCGCAGTTAACGACGCTTTTGCGATGCCCAAGGAAGTTTTATTTAACGTACGTTTTCCCTTTAGAATTAGAAGAAGTATCCATGGATTTGTTTACCATAGACCCCCTTATTGTAGGAAAACTTTTCCATCAAACCGCAGCCAATCTGTACCGCGTAAGCTCAACTAAAAACCTTCAAGAGCGAAGAAAACGACTTATTGAACAACTAAAAACCTATTCCGAGCCTGAAGCATTGAAACAAATCATCTTAAAGACGTTTTATCAAGATGTATGCCAAAGTACCCCAAACGATAACAATACAAAAATTGTTCCATTGGTTGTGGAAGTTGTTAGCGAGTACCTTAAGCAACTTATCCACTATGACCTTGAACGCTTAGAAAATGGCGAGGTGCTAAATATCATTCATGAAAGAGACTTTTGTATAAATGGGCACATTAAAGGCACCATAGATCGCATAGAGCTTTTATCGCATGGAAAAGTAAATTTAATTGAATTCAAAACAGGGAGTGTATCAGAAAAAAATAGCGATAATATAGTAAAACGCTTGAAAAGCTTTGTATCAGATTATAAAAATGGTAACAAGATAATTAAGCCTATAGAGAGGGAACTTTTGCCATGGCTCCAACTTTCTCTTTATAGTTATGGCTATGCTCAAGAAAATAAAGGGGCTTTTACTCAAAAAAGTTTTATTGTGCGCTTATCGGATTTTTCTCCTTTAGAAAAAACTTGGGATGAACAACAAGACGCAACACTATTTCAATCGTGTGAGGAATTGATAACATTTATAAAAAACAACTACTCAGAAAGTAACATAGAAAGGCTGTTTTTCCCAATAGAAAGCGATGAGTGTAAATATTGTTCGTTTCGGTATTTTTGTGGGCGGTATTAAATAGGAGGCGACTTTAACGCCTTATTTACTAAACGCTTTTTCAAATTCCACAACCACAATGGAGGTTTTTGTCGCCAATAATGAAGTAATTGTTGAATTTGCTCTTCCGTCAAGGTGTCTTTTAGAGAATAAAGCAGTTTACCGCTGTTTTCTTTGGGTGGTGTGATGGGAGGAGTACGAAAAGGTGGCGGAGGCGGCGGAGGTGGTGGTAAAATCTTTAATAGATATTCATAATTACGTGCTGCTGTTTTGTTACTGCCATCATAACGTAAAGCCTTTGCAAAATAACGTAAAGCCCCTGCTTTATCTCCCTCACGATAAGCAATATAGCCTAAGTTCGTAGCAATCACAGAACGAGAAAAACTATCTCTATAATAATGCCATAAGGTCAACCACAAGCGCTTAGATGCCTCTAAGGAATCCTTTTTCATATACTGCAAGGCTAAATGCCACTGAATAACAGGTGCTAAATCGGGATGATGCTGTAGTTGCTGTTTTAATATCCCTATGCTATCTTGCTGTGCTGCTAACACCACTAAGAACAAGATACTACATAATTTTTGCTGTCTACTCCTCGTAAATAAAGTCCCTTTTTGTTCCATTTTCTCCGTTTAGGGGCTTTAAGACAAGCTTCACTACAACACCCTTGCCACTTTTCTGCACAATCTTGACAAATGACAAATTGACGATTACAGTCGGCATTAGCACAATTAATCATCCAGCCACTGGGACGATTACAATGGATACAATTACTAATCAAGCGCTCATCTCTACGGATAGAAACCGCCACTCTGTTATCAAACACATAGCAACGTCCTTCAAAATACTTACCTTGCGCTTCTTTCGCATAACGCACAATACCCCCATGTAATTGATATACTTCCTTAAATCCTGCTTTCTCTAATAGCAAAGAAACCTTTTCACATTTAATTCCCCCTGTGCAATAAGTGATAACTTTCTTATCCGTTCCATACTTCTTTTTTAGCTCCTCTATGTATTTAGGTAACTCCCTAAAAGTTTGAATAGGGAACGCTACTGCGTCTTGAAACTTCCCTAAGGTAGTTTCATATACAGAACGAGCATCCAAAATAAGATAATCTTTAATTGCTCCCGTTTCGTACAAATGAAGTAGTTCGCTGGGTTCTATATATTTTCCTCTTCTTCCTTCTTTCACAGGAGAAATCACTTGTGCAAAGTTGACAATCTCTTTTCTACGCTTTACTTTTAACTTTGGGAAAACATGTTCTTTAATAGCATCTACTTTGAATTCAATGCCTTGAAATAGAGGGTGGTGTTGCATCCAGTACATATAAGCGGCGGTTGCAGGCGCTTTTCCCGAAAGCGTGCCATTAATCCCCTCAAAAGCCACTAATACCCTACCCCGTAAATCATATTTTTGACAAAAACGACGCTGTTCCTCTATCACCTGTGCAATCTGTTCTTCGCTTAAAGGACGAAAATAATAGTATAACAACACCTGATAATGTGCCATAGCCAAAGCAAAATTAACACCTTTTATCATTCCAAAAAACCTCTGCTTCTTCTTTTCTTAACAATAACACCCGCTGAAGATACGTCGGACTAAACGCATGCCTTGTGTAAAGAAAAAAAACAATCCCCCCACCAACTAATAAATAACGTTCTTGTAAATACCAAGATAATACAAAATTCGCCATACTCATACTTCCTAAAGCCGTGATAAAAACTGTATAAGCCCGCGTAAACAACAATATCTTTTGAAATAAAAAATGAATATTGCGAGCTCTGATAATTCTACGAATAAAATAAAGATGAAGCATCACTAGAAACAACAATTCAATGAAACCAACAAGCCAATACATCAAAGGAGACATCCATAAAGTTCTATAATGCTCTAAACGCAAATCCCAATAAAGTAGAAACACCATCACGACTAAACAAGCAATCTGTAGCCACAAAAAGATTTTAAAAAGTCTTTGAACAACGATGCGGATTCTTTTATAAGACGCCATTCATTCGGAAAGCCACAACAGAGAATTGGTCTAAGTAATATTGGAGGTAATGCGGGAAGATACCTAAGAGGATTAAAAGCACTGCTATGACTACCGATGCAAAAACCGCTCCTAAAGCACTTTTTTCATTCCAAGAGGATTTTTCATAAGGCTTATAAAGAAACATAACGACTAAAATGCGCAGATAGTAATAAGCGCCTATGACAGAGGTAAGCACGCCGATGACAGCAGGAATCACATAGCCTGCTTTAATGGCTGCGGCAAAAAGGTAGTACTTAGCAATAAATCCTGCTAAAGGAGGGATTCCCGCTAAAGAGAATAGAAAGACCGCCAACAGCGTTCCAATCCATGGACGTTGTAACCCCAAACCACGCCAAGCTTCTAAAGTGGGCTCTTGGTCTTTCTGTTGTAATAAAGCAACGAGTCCAAAAGCACCTAAGGTCATTAGCGTATAGACTGTCATGTAAAGTGCTACAGCACTGTAACCATACAGTCCTGAAACCACTCCTAACAACACATAGCCGCTATGTGCAATACTGGAATAGGCTAAAATTCGTTTTATGTTTTGTTGACGAACCGCTACATAATTACCATAAATCATCGTAAGCACAGCGATTACTACTAATGCTTGCTTGATAACAACTGCTCCCTCAGGAACGGTTTTCATAAACAAAGTACACAGCGCTAAGAAGGTAGCCAATTTACCACTCCCTGCTAAGAAGCCAATAAAGGCAGTAGGAGCACCTGTATAAGTATCTGGGCTCCACGCATGAAAAGGAAACGCAGCAATCTTAAATAAAAACCCTACTAATAACAACGCCATACCCCCTAAATAAAGCGCCTTATATTCAGAAGTAAACAATACCGCATATAGTTTTTGCAATTCAGACAATAACATTGTTCCTGAAGCACCATACAACAATGCCATGCCCATGACTAAAAAACTGCTCGCAAAAGCACCTAAAATAAAATACTTCAATGCTGCTTCATTAGACTCTAAGGTCGTTTTGTAAAGCCCTGCAATAATGTAAAAAGCAATAGAAAAAGTCTCTATCCCAATAAAAATTAGTATTAAACTATTAGCTCCTACCAATACTTGCATACCTACGGTAGCCAACAAAATCAAGGCATAAACGTCTGAGACTTCATGGTAGGTCCTTTGCAAGAAGTCTTCTATATAAAACAGCAATAGGAATGCTGTGGCACTAATCAACAGATAAAAGAGTCCGTAGATACCTCCTGTATGGAGTTGTCCATAAAAAGTAGTGATGACGTCTTTAGGTACTACGATGCCGGGAATGCTGGTTACGCCTGCAACGATTAAGCTTAATCCGCTTAAGATAGGCAGCATTTCTTCTATGCCGAGGGCATCTAAAAGCATAACAACGATGGCAGCCGTTACAAGGATAAATAAAGGTAGTGTCCAATAAATGTCTTGTAATAATGCCTCCATGACGGGCGCTAAGATAATACTTCAGTGCGGAAAAGTAAAATAACCCTTCGTAAAACTTCTAAATGACTAAGAAGCGCTACAAAACCCAACGTCACCATCGGAAGCAACAATACACTACCTAAGCTCAATAGAAACAATCGCGCATCCCTACCCAAACGAAGCGCCCCTTTGGAACGTTTTTTCAAAAAATGGTCATACTTGTCAGCAGTATAGCTATTTAACAATACACCGCTCAAATTTGCTAAACTAATCCACAACAAGGTTTCTGGGGTTGTTATCCAAAGTTTATCGCCATGGAAATACAATGCATAAGCGGCTAAGCAAGCAACATACCAAGCATCTACATAGC
>WFXK01000336.1 GCA_015490695.1 Bacteroidota bacterium
GGTGGGAGCAAGGAGCGGTAAGCATAACTCAGAGCGTTCCATTCCCCTTTTTGGAAGTTTTTAATGAATTGTTCGTCGTTGTTCATTGTTTAAGGTTTCGTAAAATTGCTGGAATAGTGTATGGAGTTGTGATTTATCTTTTCCTCCTGCTGTAGCGATAAAATCTTGACCGCCTCCCCCTCCTTTTATAGTTTTTGCAAGCGAACGTAACCATTTGCCTGCATGCAATCCTAATGCTCCCGGCGATAAATCCTCACTAAATACCAAAGCAAGTAGCACTTTATCGGCTTGCTCTGTCGCTAACAAAAAGATACTTTTTTTGGCTGCTTTCCTTAAAGCAAAAGCCAATTGCTTTAATTGTTTAGCATTGGCAACAGCAACCTTTGCCGCTAATGCCTTTATTTCTCCAAATGCTTTAACCTTGCCCAATAGCTCATCCCTTAACGCCACTACTTGCATCTGTTGTAGTTGCTCTACTTGTTTCGTTAATTGTTGGTGCTCTTTTAATAGCTGTTCAACCCGTTTTAAAAGTTGTTTTTCAGGGACCTTTAATTGTTGCTGCAGGTGCTTTAATAGTTTTAATTGCTCATTTGCCCAGTTAATGAGGGCTTCACCGGCTTTGGCTTCAATACGACGAATACCTGCGGCAATAGCTTGCTCACTAAGGATTTTAAACCAGCGGATTTCTATGGTGTTTTTTACATGCGTTCCTCCGCAAAGTTCTGTAGAGAAGTTCTTATCAAATCGGATGACCCGAACGCGCTCGCCGTACTTTTCTCCAAAAAGCGCGATAGCACCCATGGCTTTTGCCTCTTCTAAAGGCACATCTCGGAACTCTTCCAATGGAATTGCCTGGGCAATCCGCTCATTGACAACCTGTTCTATTTTTTCTAAAGTCTCTGCCTCAATCTTTTTCGGATGGGAAAAATCAAAACGTAAATGCTCAGGACCTACGTAAGAACCCCTTTGTTCTACATGAGTACCTAAGACTTGTCGTAGCGCAGCATGTAATAGATGGGTTGCGGAGTGATGTACCATGGTTTTACGTCTTCGCTCTTCATCTACGATTGCTAACCATGTTCCGTGCGGATTGGTAATGGTTCCTTCACAGTAGTGGACAATCGTTTCATTTTCTTTTTGGGTGTCCCAAACGCGTAATCTTTGTTCCCCTTGGATAATCCACCCTTGGTCGCCTACCTGTCCACCTCCTTCAGGATAAAAAGGAGTAGCTTCTAAAATAACTTGTAAGAACTTTTTCCCTTTTTTTTCTACAGGTCTGTAAGCTAATAGGCGGGTTTCATAGCGTAGGTGGTCATAGCCAACAAATTTTGGAAGTTCTTGTGTTTCATGGACAACAATCCAGTCACCTGCTTTAATTTGGGTTGCTTTTCTGCTACGTTGTCGTTGTTGTTGTAGGGCTTGTTCAAATCCTTTTTTATCTATTTGTAATCCACGTTCTCTTGCCATTAAGGCTGTCAAGTCGTAGGGAAAGCCGTACGTATCATAAAGCATAAAAACGAAATCTCCGTCTATGACTTTTTTATCGGGGTGTTTTTCAAGATATTGTTCAAATAGGCGAATTCCCTGTTGTAATCGCTGAATAAAGTTTTCTTCTTCTTCTTTTATCACTTGTTGGATAAAGGATTGTTGTTGTTGGACTTCTGGGAAGGTATCTTGATAGAGGTTAGCCACTGTGGGGATAAGCAAATAAAGGAAGGGTTCTTTGAGTTGTAAGCGTTGGTATCCGTATCGTAGGGCTCGTCTAAGTAGTCGTCTTACGACGTAGCCAGCTCCTGTGTTGCTGGGGAGTTGTCCATCAGCGATAGTGAAGGCTAATGCCCGAATGTGGTCTAAAATCACTCTTATGGCAACATCTTTTTGTGGGTCTGTACCGTAAGTTACGCCATACAGCGCTTCTAAATCTTTTCTTAAAGTTAAGAATAGGTCAATGTCGTAAGTGGATTGTTTCCCCTGAAGCACCATTGCTAATCGTTCTAATCCCATGCCTGTATCTACGCTTTTCATTGTAAGGGGGTGAATAGAGCCGTCGCTTTTTCGCTCTAAGGAAATAAATACGATATTCCAAAGTTCTATAAAGAGGTTGTTATCGGTGTTAATGATTTTATGTGCTGGGACTTTTTTTCTCTCTTCATCGTCTCGCAGGTCTATATGGATTTCTGTACAGGGACCGCAAGGTCCTGTGTCTCCCATTTCCCAGAAGTTAAATTTAGCGCCGAAGCGGAAAATACGTTCCTTAGGAACGATACTTTCCCAGATTTTAGCGCTTTCTTCGTCGGGTTCTACCCCTGGGACGCCTGTGCCATCAAAGACCGTTACGTATAATCGGTCTTTATCAATGCGATAGACTTCTGTTAATAGTTCCCATGCCCATTTGATTGCTTCTTCTTTGAAATAATCACCGAAGGACCAGTTGCCCAGCATTTCAAAGAAAGTATGGTGATAGGTATCTAAACCTACGGCTTCTAAATCGTTGTGTTTTCCTGAGACACGCAGGCATTTTTGGGTGTCAGCGACTCTTGGATAAGGGGGTTTTTTATGTCCTGTGAAGATGTCTTTAAAGGGATTCATGCCTGCGTTAACAAACAACAACGTAGGGTCTTCTTTGTTAACAATCGGTGCAGAGGGGACAATTTTATGGTCTTTTTTAGCGAAATAGTCTAAAAAAACTTTTCGTACTTGATTGGTTTGCATGTTAGCAAGTGTTTTGCTTTGGCAAAGTTAGGTTTTCATAGGGACTTTTAGTGGCGCCGTTGTCGCCCCTTTTGATATGGTACAAAGTAGGGCAATTAAGGCAACTTTTTTATTCGTTTCTCAATTTTTTCTTCCCATATTTCGTCAGGTTCTGCGTCTAAAGCGGTTTTGTAGACTTCACGGGCGTCTTTATAGCGTTTTAATTGCTCGTAAGCCAGTCCTTTATAATAAAGCGAAATATAAACTGCAGGTTCTTCTTCATAAGCCCCAACGACACCGCAGTAGTATAAAGCCTTATCTGCCATTTGGATTGTTTTCTTAGGAGCACTTTGAACGTAAATGCGGGCGGCTAAACTATAGAATTGTGCTACCATCCACGGAGTTATACGAAAAACTTCTGCAGTAAAACGCTCTCCGTAACGTTGTGCTACGCTATCAAATTGCGCTATGTTATCGCGGATAATTTGTAAAGCCGCTTTGTAATCCTTTTTTAGAAATTGCAGGTATGCCATTAAGTACTGGAATCTTGGATTATTGGGATAGCGTTGATATAGAAAATAGACGTGTGGGAATGCCCGATTAGGGTCTGAGTAATCAAATAGGAAGATGTCTGATAAGTAAAAATGAGCTTCTATTTGCATATAGTTGCGAGCAGCAGCACATTGTTGCATCAGTTGCAATCCCTTCTCTCTATTCCCTTCAGGAAAGGGAGCTAATAAATACCGCATAATTGGATAACGCTCTTCATACCAACCTTTATAATAATTATAAAGTCCCTTGCCCATTAAAGATTCTAAATGTAAAAGTTTATAATTTCTTTTCAGTGCGGGCAGACAATTCCATGCATGGCGTACTGCTGTTGTATAAGAGCCTCTGCGGGAATAATAGCGCGCTAAAAACGCTTCTTTAACGAAATAAATAAAGTCTTTTTCTTCCCCTTCAGGAAGGTAAGAAAGATAATCATCTACTTTATCTAACACTGCTAAAAAATCTTTATCATAGCGTTTATCGTAGGGATCTAATTGAATTTTCCACCAATGCAAAACGGCTTCTAAAAACAGTGGTCCTGGATGCTGGGGATATTTCCGTTGTAATGCTTTGAAATATTTTATTGAATTAGAAAAATCACAATTATAAAGGGCATGGATGGCTTTCCATGCTAATTGTTCAAAGGCTGGGGTTTTAATCTGCGCATAAACGATACACAAAAGGAA
Organism: Bacteroidota bacterium; assembly: GCA_015490695.1. Taxonomy (GTDB): domain Bacteria; phylum Bacteroidota; class Bacteroidia; order SpSt-205; family S141-50; genus S141-50. The sequence goes on from WFXK01000336.1 coordinate 3,927, forward strand.
GACAATGCTACGCATACTCTTCAAAGTTCGTTTTTCTATTCAGAAAATCAAAGGTTATGCCTAACTTAGCGCATCAAAACAGAGGCTTATGCAGTTGTGGAAGCAAGTGAATGAAGCTTTAGAGGCGTTATGGCAGAAGTATCAGCCTGTTGTGGAGAAAGTAAAAGAAGCGTTAGCAAAGCGAAGCGCGTATGCCCATTATCCAGAAATTCCTTCAGGGAAAATTTACGGAGAAGATGCTAAAAGCAATGGATTGAATGCTTATCAAAAACAGCTGAATAATACTTTTGAACGCCTACTACAAGAGTATGATACTTTTGTAGAAAGCGATGAAGTTTCACCTTATACAGGAGAAGCATTAAAAATCCGTTATCCTGCTTTTAAGGACATTGAAAGTTATATTGAGCGTTCTGAGAACGCTATGCGCCAGTGGCAACATGTACCTCCCCACCAAAGAGCAGGACTTTTAATAGAAGCTTTAGAAAAGATTAAAGAAAACTTCTTTGAAATTACTTATGCTACGATGCACACAACGGGGCAAGGGTTTATGATGGCATTTCAAGCTTCGGGTCCCCATGCTAGCGATAGAGCCTTAGAAGCCATCGTCATGGGTTATGAGCAATTAACGCTCTTTCCTGAATCTACCTTGTGGGAAAAAGATATGGGTAAACAAGGGGTAGTACGACTGAGAAAGTTTTATCGCCCTGTTCCTAAGGGGATTGCTTTAGTTATTGGTTGTTCTACCTTCCCTATTTGGAACGCCATGCCAGGAATCTTTGCTAATCTGATTACAGGTAATGCTGTGATTGTGAAACCCCATCCTCGGGCTATTTATCCTTTAGCACTGGTGGTAAGTATACTGCAACAAACGTTTAAAGACTATGGTATAGACCCTCATTTAATCCAATTAGCGCCTGATAAAGTAGAAAATCCCATAACAAAGCTTTTAGCAGAACATCCAAAGATTAAAATCATAGACTTTACAGGTAGTTCTGCTTTTGGTAACTTCTTAGAGCAACTTCAGGGCAAAGGAAAAGTGGTCTTTACAGAGAAATCGGGAGTTAATTCTGTTATTATTGACAGCGTTGCCGACTTAGATGCGGTGATGAAAAATTTAGCTTTTTCGGTTTCTTTGTATAGTGGTCAGATGTGCACGTGTCCGCAGAACTTTTTTATTCCCGAACAGGTAAAAGTTGGAGAAGAAGTAGTGGACAGACAGACTATTATACAGGCTTTTTTAAAGGCAATTGAGGGGTTGACGAAACATCCTAAGGCGGGGCCGGCGGTGTTAGGGGCTATACAAAACGAACAAACAAAAGCGCGCATAGAGGAAGCCAAACGTATGGGAGCAAAGGTGCTTTTAGAATCTATGCCAATTCAAAATCCTGAGTTTCCTAATGCTCGTACAGCAACGCCATTGGTTTTAGAAGTGCAGCCCGATGCTTATGAGCAATATTCAAAAGAGCTATTCGGTCCTATTGTCCTGATTATTCCTGTAAAGACTACGGAGGAGGCAGTGCAAAAAGTAAAGCAGTTGGTTCAAGAACATGGAGCGATTGCTTGTGCGGTTTATACTACCGACGAAGAAAAAATGCAATGGATTGCATGGGAATTAGCAGAGGTGGCAGCACCCGTAGCTTTTAACCTTACAGGACCTATCTATATGAATCAAAATGCTGCTTTCTCCGATATTCATGTAACAGGTGGCAATCCTGCAGGAAACGCTTCTTTCACAGATACGGCTTTTATTAGTCGGCGTTTTTCCTGGACTGAATTCAAAGTGATGGCGTAACCTTCACCATATCGCTTTGTAGTGATTAATCTGTTGCAGCTCCAAAATCACTTCAATTAAATCAAAGCGGGCAGGGACGGAAACTAGATCCCGCTCAAAAAGAAAAAAACGAGCAACCTTTTCAATTTGACGACGCTGTTGCGGCGAAATCCGCTCATAACCTTGTTGAAAAGAAGGTTTTTGAAATGTTTTTACTTCACAAAACACAATGCATTGCTCTTCGGGGTCCCAAGCAATGATGTCAATCTCTCCCCGCTCAAAACGATAATTTTGTTCCCAAACTTGATAACCTTGGTTTTCTAAGAACGCTTTTGCTAAATTCTCTCCTATTTTTCCTATAGTTCGCATAATGGCCAAAAATATATTGCTTTGTTTATTCAGACAAGGAAATTTATCTTTGTGGGCACATGAATAAAGCCGTCCTGCGCTTAGAAGCGGTTACCATCAACTTACTAAGAGAACTTTATGCCCATGAACTAATGCGGTGTATATGGTATCGCTATATTGAGAGCTCTGCTCTATGGTTACAAGAGCTACGTGCCTTCAAAGCAAAACATAAAGATTTTTTATTGGCTTTACTACGCAGTAGAGGGAAGAGTCCTGGATGGCAATCCTATTTTTATCAATGGCTTGGAAGATGCTTAGGGTGGCTTTCTCGGTGTTTACCGCAACGGCAAGCCCTGAAGCTTTTACAATGGATGGAGCAACGTAGTTTACGTCGCTATCAAAAAGCATTTAAGGTGTTAAATCGTTATGCTGCAGTGCGCACTATGGTAGCTGCCTTAGTCCAACAACCCCTGCCCCATAAAGAACCCGATGACGATATTTTTAACTATTTACAAACCTTCTTAGAAGACCAACAACAACTATTACACCGCTTTTATGCCTGACAAACGTCAGCACCTAAAAGAACAATTCTTACAAGGGAATCTACTTCCCTACCCTAATATCCCTTGGCATCAACTAATCCAACAAAGAGAAAAATCTCAAAGCCTAAGAAGACTATTAAAAGAAGTACTTTTAGAGCAACATCAAAACCTACCTCATAATACCATCGCTCAACAACAAATCGCTTTATTAGAAAATCCTAAGACCTTTACCATCACTACAGGACAACAGCCGATTTTATTTGGCGGACCTTTATTTGTTTGGTATAAAGCCCTTCAAGCCATTGGTTTAAGTCAAATGCTAAAAAAATTGTTTCCTGATTATCATTTTATTCCTATTTTTTGGATTGCTTCTGAGGACCACGATGCCGATGAAATAAGAACCGTATGGATAGATTATACAACCGCTATTCGTTATCCGAACGTTTTTGAAAATGCGCCTGTGGGGTTTCATCGGTTAACGAAAGCGATAATAGCATTAACCCCTTCGTTTTTAAAAGCTTTTTGGCAACCTGGGAAACTATGGAGTCAGGCGTTTGCCGAAACGCTTGCTTATTATCTGGGTTCTCAAGGACTATTGCTTTTAGATGCTTCGCATCCTAAATTAAAACAAGCTTTCAAAAACATTATGCAACAAGTGTTAGACCCCTATTATTGTCAACAAGTTTATGAAGAGAGTAAACGACTCAAAGCAAAAGGATTGCCTATACAAGTACGAACGCGCCTTATACCTTTATTTTATATAGATAACGACCAAGGTCGTGTCCCGATTTATTTTGAAGAGGGTTATTATTACATCAATGGACAACGTTACTCCAAGGAACGTATACAACATTTATTATCGTGTGAGCCAGATCGTTTTAGCCCGAATGTCGTATTACGTACTGTGTATCAGGAGTTTTTGCTTCCCAATATTGCTTACATAGGAGGATGGGCAGAAGTAGCTTATTGGTTACAACTACGTTCTTTCTTTCAAGCGTTAAACATCCCCTATCCTGCTATCATTCCAAGACAGCAATACTTGCTTTTTCCTACTTCATTAGCACAACAATGGCAACAATTAGGCTTGCCTCTGAATGCTATTCAAGAGCCGCTATCAAACCTATGTAAAATCTTTGCTACAATAAAAGTCCCTGATATAGAAAATCGTTTAGAAGTTTATCAAAAAATGTTTCAACATTTAGAACAATTTTACGACGGATTTAAGTTAGACAATTTTTTTAAAGAGAGTCTTAAAGGGCATTGGAGGAGTATATTAAGGGTGCTCAAACGCTTAGAGAAAAAAAGTTATAAAGCGATTTGCAGAAAGTATGTGTGGGAGTGGCAGCAGATAAAAAAGATTCTTTATCAGGTTCAGCCGCCTGGTGCTATTCAAGAACGAACATGGAGTTTATTAAGTTTGGAAAAGTACCATATACCATTGTCTAATTTTTTTGACACCATAAGGCGTTTTGCTTTAGAAGACGCTCTTTATAGGGAACACATTGTGGCACTATAATTGCTTTATTGAAAAGATAGTCTATTTTTGCGTGCGAACTTAAATGCAAGGAGCTATGAAGCGAGTAGTTACATTGTGGATTGTCGGCGTGGGCTTGATGTATGCCCAGTTTGCAGGGAAGGTCGGTTTCGGTTTCGGTTTGCCTACGGCTGGTAATGCCCTCTTAGTCAAGACAGAAGGAAGTACTAGAAGTGTCGTTTTTACCTCACTTGGTAAGGGCCTCTACCCTGAATTAGGAGGATGGTACTACTTTAATGAAAACGTCGCAGTGGGATTAGATGCTGCTTACGTTTTAGGGCTTAGAACGAAAGTCAACACAACCATTGTTGATGACAACACAGGTGCTATGGGTTCTGCGACAAATAGTATAAAAGGAAGCATGTTTCAGATTATGCCTGGCTTGACCATTAGAGCTAGTGGGGACTTTGCTCCTTACGCTTCATTCCAAGGAATTATTGGTTTTGGAGCAAAGGGAATTAATGAGCTAGATGGCACTATTGCAGGAATAACCTATAAGGAAACAGCAGAATACACAGGAGGCACTGCCTTAGGTTTTAAAGGAGCACTTGGTGCCATTTACAATCTTGGTGGAGTAGGACTATTCTTTGAAGTTGCGGTGCATACCCTAAGCTGGGCACCTACTCAAGTAACCACAACTACAGAAATAGGTGGGATTTCTAACACTGAAACCACAAAGTTAGAAAAGAGTATTTCGGCTAACCAACAAGGTGTAGAACTAACGGATAAAGCACCTTTCAGTGCTGTCATTTTCCGCATTGGTGCGTTGATTGGAGGTCCGCAGTAAAAAACGGAAAGGGGGGCGAAAAGCCCCCTTTTTTTATTTTCCCACAATAAACACAGCAGGCACCCCCTTAAAACGAACGCCCATCCCCTCATCCCACTCAACCACAGGCTTCCTGATAATAAGTGGATTTAAACTCCCTAAGTTCGCTGCAATACAAAGTTCTAAATTCTTTAAAGATGGATGTTTTATCAACTGCTGCAAAAGCAAATGATTTCTATAAGGGGTCTCAATAAAAAGTTGTGGGACACCTTCTTTAAGCACGTAATGAGCGATTTTTTTAAAAAACTTAAAACGTTTTTGTTGCTCCATAGGCACGTACCCCCAGAATTGAAAACGATTATTATGGAATCCTGAAGCACACAGCGCTAAAGGGATAGCCGAAGCTCCTGCAACGGGAACTACCGAAATTCCTTGTTCATGAGCTAAAGTGATGAGTTCGCTTCCGGGGTCTGCAACAGCGGGTAATCCCGCTTCAGCAACCAACCCAATAGCCTCCTCTTTACGCCATAACTGTAAAACCTCCCGCTGAAGCTCAACCTGACGATTAAAATCTTCCTCCCAAGAAAAAATAACCACCCGTTTCAATGAAACCTCCAAGGTTCTTAAAAGATAACTCAATTTATTTGGGTTTTCTGCGATAAAATAATGTAAAGTGCGAAATAAAGTAATGGCTTGCTCAGAAAGCAAAGAAACTTCGTGGGGAATAATTGGCATAGGCAATAAATAAAGCGCTGTCTTAAGTCTCATGACAATGACAATGGTCACTTTCTTCAGGATAATCTAATTCTATAGTCACATGCAGCGTAGCATAGTCGGTCGTTTGAGCTAAAAAATCTCTCACTTGGCGTTTTAATAAAATCTGCTCTTCTTTTTGCATAGATGCAGGGATTTGAATATGAAGCGAATAAATCCAGAGGTCTGGGGCAACGCTCCAAAGATGGAAATCCAAAAGGCGATTAGGGTAAAGTAGCTGTTGTAATTGTCGTGTTAATTCCTCTACATTGATTTTATAGGGAGCAGCAACAAGCCACTCTCGGAATAATAAACGCAATTGCCGAATAGCATTATACAAAATAAAGAGGGCTATAGCTATGGCTAATAAGGGGTCTATCCAGTACCATTGAAACCAATGGATGAGGATACCTCCTACAAATACTGCAGCCCATCCTAAAACATCTTCTAAAAGATGCAAAGCAGCTACTCTATGGTTATGGTCATGGCCTTGGTGCACAATAGCAAAAGCGACTAAATTCGCAACGAAGCCAAAGGCGGCTAAAATCAAATAAGGAATAGAGGGGAGTGCTAAAGGGTTTTGAAAACGGGGGATGGCAAAGAAAACGACCATGACACTACCAGCAATAAGAATAAGTACGTTTACGCTGGCGGCAACTAAAGTAAGCCGTTTATAGCCATAAGTATAATGTATAGGCGCTTTGCGTTGGCTGTAGTAAACACTTAAAAAAGCGAACAGGAGGGCTAAGCTGTCTCCTAAGTCGTGCAATGCATCGGAAAGAATAGCGATGCTGTTGAGATACCATCCTGCAATAACTTCAATAAAAACAAAGCCGACGTTAATGGCGGTAGCGATGCCTAAGGAGCGGCTTTCAGCCTGCAATGGCATTGATCAAATCAAACTTCGTGATGATATGCACCGAATTATCTGGCATACGAACCAACACAGCAGGCGTCCTCGGTGTAATCATCTTAGAAATAATATCTATGCGTGTAGAAGGTAAAACGAAAGGAAAAGGGTCCGACATGAATTCCTTTACTGGATGGCTTTTTAAAGAAGGTTCATCTACTAAGATATTTAGCAGCCGAGTTTCTGTGACACTACCAACGAAGCGTTCGCCATCTACAACAGGGATTTGCGAGATATTATAGCGACGCATGATTTCAATCGCTTTAGAAAGGGGGTCATCAGCATTAACAGTAAGCACAGGCGAGATGTCCGATTTTCGTTTTATGATTTCTTCTGCGGTCAATAAAGCATCTTCTTCTAAAAAGCCGTGGTCACGCATCCATGTGTCGTTGTAGACTTTTCCTAAGTAGCGCGTGCCGTGGTCAGGTAACAAGACTACTACCACAGCATCCGAAGGCAAATCTTTTGCATATTCCAGTGCTGCGTGAACAGCAGAGCCTGAAGACCATCCTACAAAAAGCCCTTCTAAGCGGGCTAAGCGTCTTGCCATCAACGCCGCATCCTTATCCGTTACTTTTATCACCTTATCAATCACACTTAAATCTAAATTCGCAGGGACAATATCTTCCCCAATTCCTTCCGTTAAATACGGATAAATTTCGCTTTCGTCTATTTCTCCCGTTTCATGTAATTTTTGGAAAAGGGACCCATAAGTATCTACCCCAATAATTTGAATAGAAGGATTTTTTTCTTTCAAATAACGTCCTACGCCGACAATCGTTCCACAAGTGCCCATACCTGCAACAAAGTGAGTGACTTTTCCCTCGGTTTGTTCCCATATTTCTGGTCCTGTGGTCTCATAATGGGCTTGGCGATTAGACAAGTTATCGTATTGGTTCAAATAAACACTATTGGGGATTTCTTCGGCTAAGCGTTTTGCTACAGAGTAATAAGAACGGGGGTCATCAGGAGGAACGTTCGTTGGACAAACAATCACCTCGGCTCCTAAAGCACGTAAAATATCTATTTTTTCCTTAGATTGTTTATCCGCTACAGTGAACACACAACGATACCCTTTTACAATCGCCGCTAAGGCTAATCCCATCCCTGTGTTTCCTGAAGTACTTTCTATGATAGTTCCCCCAGGCTTTAACAACCCTTTTCGTTCCGCATCTTCTATCATCTTTATCGCAATACGGTCTTTTACACTTTGCCCGGGATTGAAATATTCAATTTTAGCTAAAATCGTTGCGCGAATATGGGAAGCAACGTTTTTTAAACGGACTAAAGGTGTATTCCCTACTAATTCTAAAATACTTTCGTGCCACATAGGGCTACAAAATTATAAAATCCCACGACCTTTCTCTGTTATTTTGTAAAGAACCCTTTATAAACTCCCTTGTTCCAACGAATAACGTAAAAAGTTTCTGTATCTAATGGAATTTTATGAATACTTTGTCGTCCTTGATATAAAAGTTTTCCTTGGATGTCATAAACTTGAATAAAGGTTTCTTGAGGGAATACTACTATAAGTCCTTCTTGAGTATTTTGAATTTTAAGTGTGGTCATTGGGGATAAAAACAGCACATTAGAATAATAGCGGTTTCCTTCCCAGTCTTGTCCTTCTAAATAAACGCCTTCAATACTGGATTGGGGGTCAAAAACGTAGTAATGGTATGGTGGTAAAGGTGCATACCATTGAGCAAGGGTCTGATGTTGGGGATAGGTTTTAAGGCGTACCCACTGCAAAGTGGTATCGTTATAAATTTTTACTATGGTTTGAGATGGTTTTTGTTGGATTAGTCGCACAGCAAGGGCGTTAAAGGACAGAGGGATTTGGTCTAACATGCCTATAGCGAACTCTGAGAAGTTTGTTAAATTGAAGCGCCAAGCAAAGCTGGTATCTACGGGAGGAGTTGCGCTGTAGTCATAAAGCCGAATTCTTCCTAAGGTGTTTGCTGGAGGTAACGTCCCTCCACCTGTATTCCAATCTGCACAACTGGTAGAATTATCTATCCGCTTCAAAACAGCATATTGATTGTCTATCAAGGCAGGCGTATCAAATTCCCATGTATAAAGTTTGATACCGTAGTTTACTGTGTAGGTAGCAGCATCAGGAACGACTTGCCAAGAGCCTTCAGGATGTAACTGAATATAGGATGCTCCTCCTTCTGTGGCAGTTAATTGTCCATTACAAGGATTTATGCCTTGATTATAATGCACTGTCAAATAGGAGATTCCTGTATTGTTATTCAATTCAATTTGAAGTCGCCGATACCTTGGCAGTGGTTGAGTCACATCCCAGTTTTGATAGTAGGCAGTCATGTTTTGGTAGCCTACGGGAAAGTCATAGGTTCCTGTAGCGGCAACATAGCGTCTTAGCGGTCCTGAAACAAAGCCGTATAAAGAGGTCCATCCTGTAGTGGTATGAACTACCGCATCGGAAGCCGTATTTCGTACAATAGGTAGTGCGGTATAAGAGGTTTTCAAAATACCGCGCTCTAAACGCAGTTGTTGATAGATGTTTAGGTTAGATTCTAATATAACAACATCTTCTCTGTATATTCTTAACGTTCCAATAGTGCCTGTTCCGCCTGGATTAGGGGAAAAACGTAGTGGGATATTACGGATGTTGATGTTGGTTACACCATCGCTTTGAATCAAATAGGTTGCTAATCCCGAAGAGATGGGAGTAGGTAGTTTTCCGACAACTTCTAAGGTGCTGGTCGGAGTGCCCGCTATGTAATTACCGTTTTGATAAACAATTGTTCCATGAACTCTTAAGGTATTGCCGTTTAAGTAGATAGTTCCGTTTTTTAATCTTAGAACGCCTACGACATCTACTAAGCCATAGATATACAAAGGAGCATTGACTTCCAAAGTATAGTATTCTCTTCTTGAGCGGAAATCCATAAAGATGGGGGAGGAGCCGTAGTATTCTACAGTACCGCCGTATTCGGAATTAAATCCCCAGAAATTATTATTTGCGCTTCTAAGGAGTTCGCTTTGGGGTAGATAGGCAGTTTGCGTGCGAATTCTTCCTGTGGAAGTATTGTTCGTTACTCGTACGTATCCTAATTTGATGTTAGAATAGTTAAAAGCGCTGAGGCTGTTTTTACAGTCAATGGTTCCATCTACGATAGTATAGGGGGTGCCGAAGCAAGAGTGGGTTGAAAGACGAGCGCTGCTACTATTGATGTTAAGCGAACCACCCTGCTGAATTTCAAGTCCTACTAAAGAACCTACAATACAGGGACGCTGCACTTCTCCACCATTCAAATTCATCACTCCGCCGTTTTCTATAATGATTCTACCAACCTTAAAAGTTCCGTTATTCACATTGACAACACCGCCGTTATGAATAATTAAATCAAAATTAGAAAAGTCTACGGTGCTCCAAGTATCTATGTTTAGTGTTCCGCAAACTTCTATAACATAGTTGCCCCATTGGTTCCCTGTATACCCTGTTTGGAAGGTTAAAGTAGCGCCGGGCTGGATGTAGATGCTTTGGCAATTTTGCAGATTAGAGGGGATAAAGCCAGAGACTGTGACGTTGGTTCGTATGACGGGGCTACGGGTATTCATTTGGAAGGAATTCCATAAGAAGCAGAAGCTGCCATTTTCCCAGGTATTGCAGTCACTCCATTGTCCTGATTGGGTGGAACGTAAGCAATTAGAGCCTATGCAGTTATTGCATGCAGCACCACCGCCAGAAAGCCCCGCCGATACTTGAACATTATCTAAATAAAAGTCATACAAGGACGTCCAACCTGCTTGAAAACGAATTTGAATCGTTTGTCCTGCATAAGCCGATAAATCAATCGTTATGGTAGTACAAGAGAAAACTTGAGATAGGGTTTGAACAACGGAAAAAGTTCCCCAACAACCACTGGTAGAGATTTCTACAGTTGGGAAGGCATAGCTGCCGTCATAGCTGTACTCAAAAGTAAGGGTAGCACCTGATAAGGGGATGGTAATGGCTTGGGTAGTGATGTATTGACTGCTGTTGAGCACAACACCGTAATCTCCGATGCCTGTACAAGGTCCTAAAGAAGAATTCCAAGGAGAATTAGGATTATTACACACCCATTTTGCTGGGTCAATGCTACCAAAGGTCGTTCCAAAATCGTCTTGGAATAGGATTTGGGCTTGCACAAATACCCCTATTATAATGCCCCACAACAGAAACACTCTCATGGGGGCAATAATAGAACTTTCCTCACAAAAAAACAAGTTGCAATTGCAAAAATGGAGTTTATTATGATTTCAATTCCTGCTAATACTTCAAAACTGGTTTCACAAAATAGGCTTCAGGAGTAAGGATGCGCACTAAATACATGCCTTTACTTAGCGAGCGCAAGTCTAATTGGGTTTCTAAAACTTGGATATTTTTCCATTGTTGTTTCCAGAGTTTTTGTCCATTTAAGCTTAATACTTCTATAGTAACCCAAGGATAGAATTTCTTGAATTTCGCTTGCAGGTTTATAGTAGCAGCTGTAGGATTAGGATAGAGTCGTAGAGGTTCCTTTAAAAGGGCTTTTTCCACAGCACTGGGTATAAGAACAATAATGGTTTTAGATGCAGAATCATCACACCATCCTTCTTTGGTGACTTTAAGTGTGACGTCATAAGTTCCAGGTTGTTGATAAGTATGTTGTGGATTTTGTAAAATGGAGAAGCTGCCATCACCAAAATTCCAAAGCCATGTAGAAGGAATGGGAACGGTCTGATCAATAAATTGAACAGGAATACCAACAAATGCAGTGTCTCCATAGAGATTGGTTGTAATATTGGCGTTTAATTGGTCCAAAATGGTTACGGTTACGGTATCGGTATCTCTACATCCAAATGGGTTGGCTACAATCACATAGTAGGTTCCTGACTGGGAGACGGTAATGGTTTGGGTATTTTGCCCTGTGGACCACACGTAGTCAAAACCTGGGAAGAATCCGGCGTCTAAGGTTACAGTACCGCAGCTGGAGGTATCTGGACCTAAGTCTACGGAAAAGCTAGGGGAATAGGCGACGAAGACTGTATCGCTTGCACTACAGCCATAAGGGCTTGTAACGGTTACCCAATAATTTCCTCCCTGTTGAACGATAATTTGTTGCGTTGTATCGCCTGTATTCCATTGATAGGTTGCCCCTGGGAAGCTTCCAGCGTCTAAGGTAACTTGCTGTCCATTACAAACATAGACGTCGTTGCCAAGGGTTACGGCAGGACGGGGGTAGATATCTACTACCACGCTTGCGGTGTCACTACACCCTTCTCTGGTGTAGACGACTATGGTATAAGTTCCTGGAAGAGTAACTAAAATTCCTGGAGTGGCATCCCCTGTATTCCAAGCAAGGCTATCTACATCGCTGGAATAGACAGGTTCTATAAAGGCTTGGTCGCCTTCACAGAAACGGATAGTGTCTTGTGTAAAGTATACTGTAGGAGGTGGGAAGGATTGTACAATAATGGTGTCTGTTGCGGTACAGCCTAAGGGGTCTGTTGCTTGTAGCCAATAAACCCCACCTGTGTCTACGTAAATCACTGCTGAAGTATCTCCCGTACTCCATAGTAAGGAGCTATTACCAGGGATAATAGTGTCAGGTATAATAGGCGTATTGCTACCTTCACAAATAACTTTCGTTTCTGGTAAGTTTACAAAAGGTTGTTGTGTTTCTAAAATGAGCGTATCGTAGGGGGTTGCTACGCCTAAGAGACCATAAGCACGCACTCTATAAAGCCCTGATAGCCATATATCAATGGTTTGAGTGGTATCTCCTGTTGACCATGCATAATTTGGATTAGGTAAGTTAGTAACAGCCGTAATTGAAATGGTATCGCCGACGCAGATAGTGGTATCATTATTTAGGATTTGTATCCATGGTTCTTCCATAATGACCAAGTTATCAATAGCGACGCCTTCATATTCATAGGGGATGAAGCTACTACCATAAGCACTACCATAAGCGATTCGTAGAAGCACATTGGGGTTTCCTCCTAAGCCGTCTAAGCGGTGCTGTACATTAATCCAGCGGCTCCATGCGCCAGACCACCCTACGGATGAACCTCCAGGTTGTCCAGCAATATTTGCATAATTGTACCAATTGATTGGGTCATGAAGCTTTCCAACATTTTGCCAAGTAACTCCTCCATCCGTAGAATATTGCAGCACAGCCCCAGCCTGTTTCATATCCGTCTCACACCATAAATCAAACTTGATAATAGGATTGGTCAAAGAACTTAAATCTATACAAGGACTTAAAATCCAAGAATCCTCTCCTGAATTAGCATTTCCTGTTAAATTCGTAATCCAACACTTATCGGAAGGTCCTGAGGTTTTAATAAACTTCCCTGTAGGTACCCCCCACTGCCAAGAAGGATTATTCCCTTGGGGGGTCCAAAAGCCATCACTGGTATTGAAGTCCTCTAAGTAAGGAAAAGTATTGATAACGGGATAAACAGTAACATTCGCTTTTGCTGTATCATCTTCTGGGATAGTGTCTAATGCCATCGTTGTCCAAGCTTCAATAAAGTAATTACCTGTAGTGGGAAGGTTAGCAGGTGTAGCAAACGTGTAATTAACAGAGGTACCTGCAGGAATAGAAATAGCACCTAAGTTTTCCGTCACAATAGCCCCACCATTCACACGATAATGCACATCTACGTCTAATCCGTTAATGGTATTGATGCCATAATTGCTGACTTGCACCACCACTGTTTTTTGTCCCCCTTCACATTCCGATACAGGGCTTAAGATGGCAGAGACGCCTACATCATTATCAGACGGTGGTAAGATGATTATATCATAATCTTCGCATTCTCCATAAGAAGTACTGGAACAGTCATCGGCTTGCGTCATGGGCGTAGAGCTATACCAACAACGCACACGCATGCGCGTTACACCCAATGAACTCCATAGCGGAATCGTAATATTGCCTGTAACAATGCTTCCTGCAGGCGGCTTAGCTCCTGTAGTATTAAAGACAAACTCACCAGGGTCTTGAAAATCTCCATCTTGATTAAAATCAATCCAAACCCCAAAATGCTGAGACCACGCCGTTCCAGAAGCTAACTCTATCGTATAAGTCTGCCCTATTTGTACCGTTGTGCTCATATTACTGAAATAGGTATAATTATTCGGCAAACTTCCATTACACCCTGAATTGATATTACTAATAGCGCCAAACACCACTCTATCGATGTAGTCATTACTACTACAGGAAACTGAATACGTTGGCAAGCAATATTGCCCTTGCACTACTCCCCAGATTCCCAGACAAAGCAAAATCCCTAATACTCGCCCCATCTCCAACAAGACTTTATTCAACCAAGCAAAAATAGCAATTGCTGGTAAGATAACCAACAGCCCCCGCCTTAACGGTTTATTTTTAAAACCTTTTGGGAAAGAATAAAGTGTAAAAAGTTCCTTATAATTTTGCCAAGCAATGACCCTTTATCGCTACAACCCTAAGCGCCTTCGCTATGAAGAGGCTACCTTTTCATGGCAATTATGGCTCTTTCGTTTAACTATCCTTATAATCGCTGCAAGCCTTACAGGAGGAGTTTTACTCCTTTTATTTTATTTCTTCTACGATAGTGACTCAACCTTAAAACAAAAACAAGAGATAAACCAACTACAACAATTGGTTAAGCGGCTCCAAACAGCGATTGTAAAGAACCAAAAACAAATAGACAGTTTACAACAAAGGGAGAAGCAATTATACCGCCAACTTTTTATGGCAGATAGCACACAGGCTTCCGATAGGCAAACGCTCTTAGCGCCCCCTGCTTCTTTTAAATATTTAAAAGAAAAGGTAGACACCCTACACAACCGCCTAATCCATTTAAGACAATTGTATCGTCAACTTTCTCTTTTTTTATCGGAAGAGGCAACCTGGAAGCTACAACAAATTCCTTTACGTTTGCCTGTAGAGGGATTGCCCCTATGCGGCTTTGGTGAAAAACTCCATCCTGTTTCCCAAAAACCTTACTTTCATAAAGGTATGGACTTTAGCGTTAAAGTAGGAAGTGCTGTTTATGCCACTGCTGATGGCAAGGTCCGTTTTGCAGGAACCAAAACAAAAGGCTACGGAAAAGTTATAACCATCAAACATAAAAGCGGCTATACAACCCTTTATGCCCATCTGTCCAAAATTTTTGTTCGTTCAGGACAAGAGGTAAAAGCAGGACAAAAAATTGCTTTAAGTGGGAACACAGGTATTACTGCAGGGGCTATCCTACACTACGAAATCCATTATCAAAATCAACCCATAGACCCCATGCTGTTACTCTCTCTTAGCCTCCCTGATTCCCTACTACGACGCTATCAAACTTTATTACAAAGCTGTAAAAGAAGTTTAGATTGATGCAGAAACGCTACTATAAAATCGGAGAAGTTGCTAATCTCTTAGGCGTAAACCCTTCCCGAATCCGTTATTGGGAAAAAGAATTCCCTCAACTTCGTCCAAAACGACGCCACAACAACCGACGCATCTATACAGCAGAAGAATTACGACTACTACAACTTATTCATTACTTGGTAGAAGAACGAAAACTTACCTTGCAAGGCGTTAGAAAGATTCTCAATTCAGAAACTTTAAAAAAACGCATGGAAGAAGAGCAAGCGATTGTAAGTCGGCTTATGAAAATCCGTGCTTTTTTAGTGCAGTTAAAAGAAAAACTTTAAATAACTTAGCGCTCGTTTTATGGTGCACCTACATAGCTGTCTCTTATACACATCTCCGA
>WFXK01000337.1 GCA_015490695.1 Bacteroidota bacterium
GTTGATCTGCAGCACTCTTTCCTAAGGCAATATGGACTAATTCATGGGCAAGGGTAAAGAATTGTGCTGCAGGCGCATCATTGGCGTTAATAAAAATCCATGGTATATAAGGGTCTACAAGCGCAAAGCCTCTACACTCTTCTACGGGAATGCTGACATGGTTATTAGTCCCTACCACGCCACTTACTGTGATAGCAATGCCGTTCGCTTCAATAGTTTTCATCAATTCACGCAGGGCACCGTCTTTGGAATCGGTTTTTAAAATCCAATCGCCTTCCAATTCTAACAGGTTCCGTAAGGTCTGTGCCGCATCTTCGCTGTCCTCTTTTCCGCTAAGTTGTCTTACGATGGTTACAGGTTCTCTTCCTGCCTCTTCTAAGATTCCACTCATCCACTCTTGCAAGTCGCTTAAGAAGTTGATTTCTTCTTTTAACGTAGGAGGAGGCTCACCAATGCCATCCGTTCTGAAATAAAGTACCTTTTCTTTCTCCCTTTCTTTTTCTCTTTCTGCTAAAAAATTTTTTGCGTTTTCTACGTTTAGCCAAAAGAACCCCATGGGCAGTTTTAACATTTTTGCAAGTTCTTTTACCCACCAAATAGTAGGAAGCCGCTTACCAGAAAACCACTTGTCCAAAGGGAAACGTTTTTTTACTTTTTCCTGCAAAGCCGATTCACTGCTTTCTATTGCTAAGCGAAGGGTATCTAAGTTAATGTATGCTTTTTGCGTCGGCATGGTTCTATGATTGAGGCGTTTGGTCAAACAAATATAAAGATTCCACTGCTTCTTTTAAGAAGTCTGTTACTTCTTCAACTTGTTTTTGATAATCGTTATTTAAAGCGTCTATTGCTTTCAGCGCTTCTGCAAGGTCAATTTCTTCTTCGTCTTGTTGGGGTGCTACATACAGGGGTACGTTAAGGTTGTAGTCGTTTTCTTTGATGAGGTCAAGGGATACGATTTTAGAAAACCCTTTTTGTTCTTTAAATTGACGATAGACATCAACGATTTTTTGGATGTGTTCTTCTGTAAGGTGATTTAGTTTTTTTACTTCTGGGTGGCGTTGGTATTCTTGACTGGCGTTGATGAAAAGGATTTTATTTTTTCGTTCTGTTGGTTTTTCTTTATTAATAATAAGGATTGCTGCGGGGGCAGTGGTGTTGTAAAAGATTTTTTCTGGTAATAAAATGACGCTTTCTATGAGGTCTTTTTCTATGAAAGCGCGACGGATTTGTTTTTCTCTACTACCACGGAATAAAGCCCCTGTGTCTATGACCACGGTGCTCATACGTTCGGTATAGTGGGCAAGCAGCTGTATCCATGCCCAGTCTGCCGATTGACGGGTTGGATAGCCAAAGCCATAGGCTTCTTTGTTTTGACTTTGCTGTAGTCGTTTTTTATCATAGCCTTTTTGGTTCCATGGGGGATTGGCGGTAGTAATAGTACCTTTTTCAAATTGGGCATTTAAGAGCGAATCCCCTGAGTAGATTTCTACATTTTGAATGCCATGAAGGATGAAATTAAGGCGAGCAAGGATAGCACTTACTTCATTGGCTTCTTGTCCTTGAAGCAAGGGGATAGCGCCATGCTGTTGTGCAACCCTGTAGAATTCAATTAACATAGAGCCTGAGCCGCAAGCGGGGTCAATAATGAGGTCCGAATCGCTATTTGGTTGTGCCAGCTGTGCCATCAATCGGCTAACTTCTATAGGGGTATAAACCTCACCTTCCTTGGCTTTAGTAGGAGCAAAGTAGCTTAAAATCCATTCGTAAGCATCTCCAAGGATATCGTAATCTACTTGGGAGAAGTCTACTTGTCCAAAGAGGTCTATGAGTTGGGTGACGATACGGCTGTTTTCTGGGTTATTAAATAAGGAGTTTAATCCTGTTCGGGCAATAAGTTCTCGCATGCCTTTTAGGGTATTGGAGTTTAAGGTTTCTAATTTAGTAAGGGCATTAACGAAGCGGTCGGGGTCGTGAGCACAGGCTTGCCAAGTGTAAAGCTGTTCCGTTTCAGGGTCGTACATGCATATAAGGTCGTTATTAGCGATTTCTCTGGCGCGTTTAAGCGTATAGCCTTGGGCTTTTTCCCTTTCAACGATAAACAAATACTTGTCGCTAATGGCTTTGTAAAATAAAAATAGTAGTAGGACTTTGTAGTCCACTCTTGTGCGCAGGATGTCCGCACCTCTTTTCAGCAATCGCAAAAGTCCATCCTTTGATGCTCCCATGGCTGCGTAAGTTAAAGAAAGTTTTTCGTTATAGA
>WFXK01000338.1 GCA_015490695.1 Bacteroidota bacterium
CCACCACACTGCCAAACCCAACACCT
This sequence comes from Bacteroidota bacterium, assembly GCA_015490695.1. Taxonomy (GTDB): domain Bacteria; phylum Bacteroidota; class Bacteroidia; order SpSt-205; family S141-50; genus S141-50. The sequence goes on from WFXK01000338.1 coordinate 27, forward strand.
ATGCATGCTCAAAACAAAAAACCTTAAAACAACTCATAATTTGTTTTTCTCAAGGCAAAAAAACTATTTTCGCGATTGGAAACCTAATCCCCATCATGGCATTTCCTAAAGCTACTCAAAATGGTTCATTGGACGCTGTAGAGTATAATGGGCAGCTGTTATGGGAGTACAAGGGGGGCACATGGCAACCCCGATGGTTGGACGCTGCTGCGATTGTGGCTTCACCAAAGTGGATAATTGAATGGCAAGGAGAAAATTCTGGTAGACTATGGCTTATTATTTGCCATTGTAGAACAACATTAAGTGACTACGATGGAGGAGAGATTATTTCTTTCTGCGCCGTTGAAAGTAAAATTGGAGGTGGTAAGTGGTGTGGGATAGCAGCAGGCATTGGGAGAAAACCTAGTAGCTGCTTAGGCGTAAGACGATGTAAATAATGGCGATGTCTTGGCAAATAGATACCCTGCTGTGGGTCTTTACCCTCTCGTGTATACCACCTAAGGACAAAAAAACATTTGACTACTTTTATCCTATTGCCGTTAGAAGAGTCAACCATAGCATAGTACTTAATCTTGATAGACTTGCTGAAAAAGATTTTCAATTTTACAGCTGCTATCTTGAGGGAAATCATTGCATTTTTTGCGTTCCCGACTTAGCAGATGAAAAAGCTTGTTTGGTGGCTTTTTTCTTTCCTTGGAAAGATAATGTAGTAGCTATGAGTTGTTACAGGGTTTGGATATTGGATAGGCAGGGCAATATTTTACGGCAGTATCGTTTGAAGAAAGAGGATGATACAAAGGCGATTATTCATCTTCAGCCCTTTCGTCAAGATGGCTCTTTGAACCTTATCATAGAAGACCCTACGATAAATGGCTTGAAACTTTTGACTTTGACTAAGGCTCAAGGACAATGGATAGAAAAACAAAGCCCTTTACCTCATATGCAATGCAGTAAAGGAGAAACTAAGGAAGTAGGCGCTTCCGTCTTCATAGATACCTTATCGGACCAAGAGCCCATTTACATAAAACTGAGTTCTTGTGATAGTTTGTTTGTTTACAATTCATTTACAGGAATCATACAGCGGTTTTGGGTATTTCGCTCCTATCATTTAGCAATGATTGATAGGTATTTCGTTTATGGTTTTTATCAGGATTACTGGGGAGTATTTGACAAAGAGGCATCAAAACGAAAGCGAAAGGAAAAAAGAGTTATAAAACGCTATTTGATGGTTCATGACAAACACACGGGGAAGTTCTTAGGGGCTATTGCTATTCCTCAAGATTGGTTTTGCATAGGTCGTAACTGGTACGAAAGTGCTTTTTATTTTGTTGACAAAAAGGTAAAGACTAATTCATTATTGCGTTTACAAGTTTATCGTTTAAGTGTTTCGCCTCAGTGAGAAAAGTAGTTTTTCGAGATGCCTCGGCTGTGCTCGGCATGACGCGGCAGCCTCAGCGCTGCAGGGAGGTTTTGGGCGCCATTGAGTTTGTGCGTGTAGTTTGCAGTTTTTGCGTCGCTTGTGTTCAGGTCAATGCATCATTCCGAGCGTAAGCGAGGAATCTCAGTACGGATTCTTTCGGATGCTTTTTTTGCTGGAAACTTAGGAAACTTTCATAGTTTCCTAAGTTTCCAAAAAGAGATGCCTCGCGTTCGCTCGGCATGACGCGGCGACCGCCTGCGCTGCGGGGAGGTTCTGGCGCTGTTGAGTTTGTGCGTGTGGTTTGTGGTTTTTGCGTTGTTTGTGTTTATGCTATGTGCGTCATTCCGTTTTGAATGCGTCATTCCGAGCGCAAGCGAGGAATCTCAGTGCACTCGTTTGCTATGTGCTTTATTAGAGATACCTCACGTTCATTTGGTGGGATGTAGTGGCTACCCAGCCGCTTTCCACTTACACCCCACCAAACACCTACGTTCTCTATCAAACACTAAATCTAAAAGAATAATCCTTTTACTGAGCATATCCCTTGGTCTTTATCTGTTCAATAGCCTGTGTCTCATCCCCTTCCTTGCCGATTTTGAATTCTAGCAAAACATAAGCATCTTTTAACTCCACAACCATATCAATCTGTCCTTTGTTTGTGGTATCTTCACCCCAAGCGGGTAATCCTGTCGCCAACAGTGCCATGTAAAACACCGAAGCCCAATAACCCTCGTACTTCGCAACAGCACTCTTCCTAAACCAATCATGCGGTATGCCCGCTACCAATTGATTAAGCATCTCATACGCTTTAGAAAAATCTTTTTGAGTAAAATACCTTCTAAAAAGGACTAAACGCCTATCAGGTTGTCTGTTTATCCAATACGGGAACAAAAAACGATGAAAACTCTTGGCAACTTCTCTGTTGGGATAACCTAATTTAGATTTCATTAAATTCCTCAACTTCTTTTATTGTCAAATAACCTATTTGAAACATTAAAACCACTGCATCTAAATTTTCTAAATCTATTTTTACAAGGGACAAATAATCTCTCCAACAGTTTTCCAATTCTGGTAAGAAAAGCAGTTCTTGTTGCAAAAGTTGTATTAAAAACGAAGGCGTACCTGTTTCAAACCAGAAAGAATGGAACTTTTTCATTCTAAGAAAGAGCAGCACATCATAGGGATTGTATAAAGTATCTGCTAAATAATAATAGCCGTTATACCAGTTTTTAAGTGCTTCAAGAGGAACATCATGAAGCCGTTCACCGAAAACGGTTTCTAATTCTTTTTGAGTATAGCCACAAATATTCCCAAAATCTGGGTTTAGGGTGAGGTCTTCTAGGTTATTCAATTCGCTAAAAATGATACTTTTGTAGACTAACTAACGCCTGTAATAAACACAAACTTCAAATAAGGGTCTAAATTTTTTATTGGAGCATAAAAATTGCGAAGTTGGGTTCGGATTTCATAATTTGGCAAAGTATCTAAAAGTGGTTTGTTATATTCATCAATTAGTAACACCACAGATTTTTTCATGTGTTTGGCTATTTGTTGCACTAATTCCTTAAAACAAAGACTAATTAATTTTTCTTTCAAAGAAACTCCAAATTGCTGTGCTAAATTTTGTAGAGGTGATTCAAAAAGAGTATTTGACTGGGCACAAGATTGAAC
>WFXK01000339.1 GCA_015490695.1 Bacteroidota bacterium
ATCAATGCTTTGCAGGGGGGAATGCGGTGGGAAGTGCAGCGATGAAATACTGGGAACTTTAAAAGTATAGTGGAGTTTCTAGAAAAGGTTTTCCTAAGCTGTTATTAAGATTTCTGTGTAGTTGGGTCTTTAACATTCAAATTGATACTTTTGCTCATCTAAAGTAGTAGCTGTCATGGATGAGTTGTTTCAAGAGGTACAAAAGCACTTTGAAGTAATTGCTTATAAAGCTACTTACTGGCTTATTGCGTCAACAATTGGAGTAGTTCCTCTTTGGAATATAATGGATTTTGTCAAAGCTCCGGATTATTTCTTTAAATATTTACCTTTTAGAATTGCGGTAGAAATAGGCTTAGTCGTTATCCTTATTGTGGTTTATAAAAAAATAGTTTCTTGGCGTATTGGTTTGGTACTTGGAACGTTATTGCTTACTATTTGGGTTGCTTACTTAATTGTAGATGCCCCAAAGACTATTTTACCTATGGGATTTATTGGATTTAGTTTGATTTTTGCAGCTGTAGCGTTGTTTTCGTATTTAGATTTAAAAAGTTTTATCTTTATTGTTGTAATAACACTTGTTGCTTTTATCTTAACGCATCTTTTTCACGGACGTTATTCTATAGTTTATCTTTTAACAGAAGGTGGTACATTGTTAGGTTCTACGATATTACTTAGTGGTGGATTTTTAGCATTTAAAAACAAATGGCTAATAAATTATCTCAAGAGCAATCTTTTGTTGCAAGATGCTTACAAAGAATTAGAAAGGAGTCATCAAAAGTTAAATCGCTTGAAAGAGACTTTAGAGGAGAAAAATAAGGTATTAACAGAAAGTCTGAAGTATGCTCGGCATTTACAGAAGAGTTTTATTCAGAACTATACTTCGGATTTTCCAAGGTTTACGAGGAATTATTTTGTTCTTCATATACCTCAAAGTATCATTTCTGGTGATTTCTACTATATTACTCGGCAGGGGGATTTTTATTATTTAATTGTAGCAGATGCTACTGGGCATGGGATTCCTGGGGCTATGGTAAGTATATTTTGCCTTGAAGCGCTTCGTTACGCTATGGCACAGAAGGAAACTCCTACTCCTGCAGAAATACTGAATGGCGCTCAACAATATTTCTTAGAAGCAAGCAAAGGGAATAATACTTTCATAGAACAAGGTATGGCGGTTACAATTATCCGTTGTTGTCCACAAAAATATGAAATTCTATATGCTACAGCAGCACAGCACTTTTTCCTTTATCGTAAAAATAACAATAGCTTCCTTTTATTAAGAGGGGATCCCGTACCTATCGGAGTACTAACTAAAAGCCAAAGCTATCAAGACCGTAGAGTAAAGCTATATAAAGGAGATATCCTCTATGTTTATACAGATGGTTATATAGACCAATTGAACCCTTCAGGAAAACGCTTAGGGATTAAACGATTTAAAAAGATTTTGGAATATGTAATACAATTTCCTGTATCTGAACAAAGAAATAAATTTCTCAATGCCCTATATAGGTGGAAAGGCAAGCAAAGACAAATTGATGATATAACGCTTATTGGTTTTCAGGTTAGTGATACAGAGACTGGATAATAACTTTACTTTTTGTTGTTTTTTAATGGTTGAGGCTAGAAGGATTTGTTAAACCTATAATTTTTCCATAGTTTTGTTGGGCTGTGGAAAAAGCCGTTATAGAAGCATTTTTAAATAAGCATTTAGAGGTCATTGCGGCAAATCAAGGTTTTAAACAACTAATGACACAATTGGGGCAGGAAAGAGTGGAAAAGTGTGCTATTGAAGACCTCCTTGCCCCTTATATATCTCCTATGCTGTTAAAAAATTTAGTTCAGGGAGTTCAAAAAGTGTTAGAACAAAAACGAAGTGTTAAGGACTTAAAATTGTTTCTTACTCCTTGTGCTGACCCAGCTCAACTGCGATGGTTTAAGGTACATTTAGAACAAGGCGTTTATCAAGATACAGAAGGTTGCTGGGTTTTTTTGAAAGATATTACTTATGAAACTAAATTACAATGTCTGCAATCCTATTTAGAAGAAGGGATTGTAACCGATTCTCAAAAGACCTTAGAAGAAATTCAACACTTTATTAAAGAGCAAGAACAAACCCTTGCCCAATTAAAACAATATCAAGAGTACTATTATGCATTGTTTGAACGCTCTATAGAGCCTGTTTATATTCATGATTTACAGGGACGTTTTATTGGAATGAATGCTGCTGCACGGCAATTAGCAGGGATTCCCGATAGACATGATGTTACACGCTATCATATTATGGATTTCTTAGATGAGGACGGCATGGCATTGGCTCAAAAAGTGATTAATGAAGTCTTAGAAAAAGGTTATACTTCTCGTCCTTATCGTTTTCAACTTTATACGCTTTATGGTTCTATACTTACTATGGAGATTCGTGCTTCTTTAGTTTATCGGGAGCATTCGCCTGCGGCGATTATAGGGGTTGCCAAAGATATTACGCCCTTAGAGCGTGCTCGTAAAGCCCTGCTTAGAACCCAAGCCCAATTACAAGCCACTTTAGAAGGAAGCTCTGAAGCTTTTATCCTCTTAGACGAACAAGGACGCTTCTTAATGGCAAACCCACAAGGCTATCAATGGATAAAACAATTTCGAATCCCTATCCCAATCCAACATGGAAAAGCTATAGAACCAAGTGATAACCCTCACTTCCGCCCCCTTATCCAAGCGATTGAAAAAGCACTCAAAGGAAAAGTCTCTTACCTTTATCTAAAAATTCATCATCATCAAAATACTTATTATTTCAAAGCTCACTGCTACCCTATTTATGAAAAAGAAAATCAAAAATTAATCGGAGTATGTGTTAACATGGTCAATATTACTGAAAGTGAACAACAACGTATTCAATTAGAAGAGCAAAAAAAACGTTATAATCTGCTTATTCAAAACTTAAAAGATGTGATTATGTTGTTAGACCCTGAAGGGAAAATCCTTTTTAGTAATGATGCTGTAAAATACTTGTTACAACGCCATCCAGGAGCATTGCTTTATCGCTATTTTACTACATTATTAGCAACTGAAGAAGCAGAAAAACTTTTTATTGAAGTCTGGAATAAAATCAAGAACCGAGAGCAGGAAGAAGAACTCATAGAACTTCCATTACGTCACAAAGATGGTAAAAAGGTTATTGCGGAAATCTATTTGCGTTTGTTTGATGATCGAAAAAATACCTTAGTTATTTTACATGATATTACGGAACGAAAACAACGGGAAGAGGAACAACATTATTATATGACGCTACTTCGGGCTGTTTTTGAGCACAGTGGCGATGCTCTAATCACTTACTACAAAGAAAACTTAGAAGTTTACATGTATAACCATCATACTTTACAGCTGTTAGATTTAGCGCCTACTACGGCAATACGTTCTGTGGAAGATATTATTCAATTTCGGGAAGAGCATAAAAAACAATGGATGTTAGAACGATTGAGGAAAGAAAAGGTTTGGGAGGGGGAGTTTTCTTTTACCACGGCTAAAAACAAGGTTGTATGGGTGAATGCAGCAATTTCTCCATTAAAAGTAGATAATTTATGGTTGTTGCGTCTAAAGGATATTACGCAGCGAAAACAAAACGAAGAGCGTTTGCGTTTAGCTTTTACAGCTATTCATAACGCACCTGACGGCATTGCCA
>WFXK01000340.1 GCA_015490695.1 Bacteroidota bacterium
TAATAGTATAGGGCGCGTCTAAGATTAAGGCACTTAGGGTATCGGTTAAACATTGGAAGGAGTGGGTTGCTGTTGCAATGACCTTTCCTTCTTGGGGTTTAAAAGAAAGTTTTAATTGCAGGTGTTGGAAATCTACTTGTCGTTTTCTTGGGGCATCCCAGGGGTCTTTTAAGTAGGTTCGCACTTCGGGCCATTGTTGTGCAAAAGCAACAGCGAAACACAACCACAACCAGCGCATGGCAACAAAGGTAAAAAACCTGCTCTTAAAGGTTTGCAAAGTAATTCCGTTATTGTCGCAAACCGATGATTTAGCAAATTTTATTGCAGTACGATAGCTATTTCTGTTATACTGCTGTAGGTTATGGAGCAAAAAACGTAAGATGGCTATGCTTGCGGTAATTGCTCTTTTTTGTTGCCTATGGTTTGATTTGCATTGAACCAATGTGGATTGCAGTTAATTTGACCTTCTTTGGAGGCTACAAGTTCGTTTGGTATGACTGCAAGCACTGGCTCTATCCATTGTTTCATTCCGATTCAAAGGCAAAAAATCTCAAGTGTGGATTTTCTCGCGAACTTCGCTTGTCGAAAACCACCTAAGGGAATTCTTAAAAGTTGCTTAGCAATACTTTAGCTTTATCTTTAGAACTGTATAGCGTTTTTTATTTATATCGTGTGTAAGCAAAAACACTTTTTAACTTTGTAGCGGAAGTTAAAGTGGTAAAACCATTGCCTTCTATCAAAGACTTACTAAGAAAGCAATTGATACGCATGAATATTGGGGTTACGGAAAACTTACGAAATGATATTTTGCTAAAAAAAATAATGAAAAAGGTATTGAATGCAAACAGCAACACAATAGACATAGGTGCTTATAAAGGAGAAATCACGGAATTGATTTTAAAAATAGCACCCAACGGACAACATTTTGCTTTTGAACCTAATCCTGTATTCTTTGAGCAATTGCAAAAAAAGTTTGGGAATAAAGTCAAGGTTTTCCCTTTTGCTTTATCGGACGAGGAGGGAGAAAGCACTTTTTATGTTGTGGGTTATGACCCTGCTTTAAGTGGTTTGTCTCGCCGAAATTTTGACGCTCGCAAGGTTAAAGCGATAAAGGTTCAGGTAAAAAGATTGGATGCGGTGATTCCAAAAGAAGTGAAAATTGATTTCATTAAAATAGACGTAGAGGGTGCAGAAGGCAAGGTGTTAAAAGGAGGAATAGGATTGATAACACGTCACCGTCCTATCATCGCCTTTGAATTCGGTAAAGGGGGCAGTGAATACTTCAATACCTATCCCGAAACCTTATTTAACTTTTTTGATTCCTTACAATACGATTTATGGGACTACGCTTCTTTTCTGAAAGGAAAGTCTCCTTTGACTAAAGAGACCTTTCGCAAGGTATGGGAAGAAAATCAAATCTATAACTTTGTTGCCGTTCCTAAGGAAGTTTTTTCAAAATAATTAAGGGCTTATGGTGGGGCGTTTAGTGGTGGGGTTGTTCATTGCTTTTTCTTGGGGTTGGGCACAAAACGTCGTGAGTACCATCCAAGGAAAGGTAGTAGATAGTCAAACTCAAGCACCTATTGGCGGTGTCTTTATTTCGGTATACGTTCACGATTCCCTTTTTCGCAGTGCCCTAAGCGACACCACAGGCTTTTTCAAAATAGACAGCATACCTGTGGGTTACGTACGGCTCAAAGCCCAAGCGGCAGGTTATGAAGATTTGATTACCCCACTGATGTTTTTACACAGTGGTAAAGCCTTAGAGGTGTTATTACCCTTAGAAGAAAAAGTGGTAGATTTAGAAGAAGTGGTGATTCAGGGGGAAGTTTATCAGGAGGTGGATGCCGTAAGTGCGCAACGGCTTTCATCAGAACAGCTCATGCGGCAAGCAGGAGGCTTTGGCGATGTTGCACGTATTGCTTTAAGCTTACCCGGCGTTAATTTAAGTTCCGATAGCCGAAACGACATCATTATACGAGGCAATTCACCCTTGGGCGTTTTATGGCGTTTAGAAGGATTTAATATCCCTCCACCACAACATTTTAACACCTTAGGTACGACAGGAGGTGCAGTAAGCATTTTGAATGCCAATTTATTACAACAAGCAACGCTCTACACGGGTGCATGGCCCGCCCTTTACAACAATGCCACTGCAGGGGTCTTTGACCTCGTCCTACGGGAAGGCAACAATCAAAAACATGAGTTCCTTGCCGCTTCTGGCTTCAATGGCTTTGAAATAGATGCCGAAGGACCCCTATGGAATAGCTACTCCACTTTCCTTGCCGCTTATCGCTACTCTACTTTAGCACTTTTTAAAAAAATCGGGTTAGACTTTAATCTTGGTGCAACCCCCGAATATCAAGACCTCACTTTTAAAATCGCTGCCCATAACCGAAAAAATCCCAATACATGGACCCTTTTCGGCATCGCGGGCAATAGCCAAATCCAACTTATCTACGAACAAAAAGACACCAACGACATGAGCTTTGTGGATATTCCTTCTAATACTTACTACAAAGGTGCTTTGGCTATCTTGGGTACTAAATACACGCTTTTTCATAATTCCAATTGGCGGAGTGAAGTGGGAGTACTTTGGTCCTTAGCACAAAATAGTGTAAAAGTAGATAGCGTTCATCCTATTACACTGGTTGCAAAACCTGCTTATGGGATGTTAGTGCAAAACCAACAATGGGAAGGTATGTATCGCACCTTTATTAAGTGGCGAAAAAAACACTTCTTTGCCCTGGGCTTCTACTGGGATTATTTTCTGTTTAACATGCAAGATAGTGTTTCTTTAGATAATCGCTTTGTTCGTAATTATGATGTGCAACAAGGAAGCAGTCTATTGCAAGGTTATGCGCAGTGGGAATATAAGTTTAGTTCTCGGGTTAAGATGCAATTAGGGGTTTCTGGACTATATTTTGATTTTGCTAAGGATTATAGTGTGGATGTTCGTTGGAGTTTATATTATCGTTGGAAGCCGCGTCATTCCTTTCGTTTGGGTTTAGGCAAGCATGCTCAGATACAGCCTGTTAGTCTTTATTTTCGTGAAAGTCGCTTACCTGATGGGACGAAACGACGAACGAATGAGCGTTTAAAGATGACGCAGAGTCTTCATGGGGTTTTAGCCTATACGTGGCAATGGGCACCTCTATGGCGTTTACACGTAGAGGTGTATTATCAATATCTTTATCGCGTTCCCGTAGAACAGCGCCCCTCTCCTTACTCGGCTTTGAATGAAGGGGCAACGTTTGTCCCTCCTATGACCGACAGCTTAGTCAATAAAGGCATAGGCTATAATTATGGTGTGGACTTATTAGTAGAACGTTCCATGGAAAAAGGATTCTATTTTCAGTGGGCTTTGTCGCTGTTTCGTTCTTTATATGAGGGTAGTGATGGGGTGCTTCGTCCTACTGCCTTCAGCGGGGATTTCTTAACCCGTTTGACGGCAGGGAAGATTTTTCGTCAGCGCTGGGTGGTGGACGCGCGTTGGCTCTTTGGTGGAAACCGCCGCTATATACCTATTGACTTAACTCAAAGCCGTTTAAAAGGAGAAGAAGTGCTGGATTGGAATCAAGCTTATCAAAAACGTTATCCTAATTACTTCCGCATAGATTTGCGTTTGGCGTATCGGCAACAACACAAAAACTATTTTTATGAAGCAGGAATCAATTTACAGAACTTGACCAATCACAAAAATGTATTTCAGTATCGTTATAATGCATTAAAGGGGGATATTATTACGGAGTATCAGATGGGGTTGTTGCCCGTTGGGGAGTTTCGTTTGTATTTTTAGCGGAGGGGAGGGGATTCGAACCCCTGGTGGGTTGCCCCACAGCGGTTTTCAAGACCGCCGCATTCGTCCGCTCTGCCACCCCTCCAACACACCGCAAAATTAAAAAAAACTACGGCTTCAATACCTTCTTGACACTTCCACACTTTAACATAGCAGCACCGAAATAAGGATTTTTAATCGCTTCAAATTGGCTTAACCAAAAGCCACCATTATCGCCCGCCATCGGGCAAAAGTCTTTGTACAAGGCTTTATAAGAAGAGGGCACGCCTTGCTGTTCCACCCACTGAATAACCATAGGAGAAATCATTAAAAGTAGTTTCCGCTGCTCTTCTAAGGTTTTCGCAGGGTGCATAGAAAGATGTTTTAGAAGCTCTTTAGCAACAGCAGGTGGGTTGTTCATCGCTCTCAAAGCCTCTTTCATGGATTTCAGCGCTTGTTGTGCTTTTTGTGTATTGTCTTCTACTAAAGCGTCCTTGAAGGCAAAATAAGCTTTTAGGAAGTGCTCGTAGTGAGGTGAGGGTTTCGTTGAGGTACTTGTTTTATGATGGACTTTTCTGGATGTTGATGGCTGAGAAGGCTTTAATACCTTCTTGACACTTCCACATTTTAACATAGCAGCACCGAAATAAGGATTTTTAATCGCTTCAAATTGACTTAACCAAAAACCTCCTTTGTCGCCCGCCATAGGACAAAAGTCTTTATACAGCGCTTTGTAAGAAGATGGTACCCCTTGCTGCTCTACCCATTGAATAACCATAGGAGAAATCATTAAAAGCAATTTTCGTTGTTCTTCTAAGGTTTTCGCAGGATGCATAGAAAGATGTTTTAGAAGCTCTTTAGCAACAGCAGGTGGGTTGTTCATTGCTCTCAAAGCCTCTTTCATGGATTTCAGCGCTTGTTGTGCTTTTTGCGCGTTGTCTTCCACTAAAGCATCCTTAAAAGCAAAATAGGCTTTGAGGAAATGTTCGTAATGGGGTGAAGGTTTGGTTGATGGAGGTAGTTGGGGCACTTCGTAAGAGACTTGATAAAATTGTTGTTGGTTGGGAGGGGGATTAAGCATAGCGTATTTCCCTGCTAATTGTGCGGCAGCATCTATGCTGAAGGTACCATGGACAGCAACCTCTTCTCCTTCTTGTAGTCCCTCTACTACTTCATAGTAGTTCCCTGCATCTACTCCTAATTTCACTAAGCGGTATTCAAAAGTGATGCCACTTTCATCTGCATGTTTTTTGACATAAACAATAGCATGTCTGCCCGCCCATAATACAGCACTCTTAGGTACGGCAAGAATACGTTGTTTTTTTAATCGGGTTTCAATCGTAGCTTTGACAAACATCTCCGGTTTAAGCTCCCAACGAGGATTATTTAGCTCCGCTCTTACCCGTGCTATGCGTCTTACTTCGTCCACATAAGGGTCAATATAAGTGATACGGGCTGTATACACTTTATGGGGGAAAGCATCTACATAAACTTTCACAGGCATACCGATTTGAATCCAAGGTAAATCTTGTTCATACGCATCTAAGAGCACCCATAATCGTGAGATTTCTGCGATTTCTACGATAGGGGTTCCTTCTTTTACGTAGTCGCCTAAGGCAACTTTTCTTTGGAAGATAACACCACTTAAAGGAGAATAAATAGTGAAGTTGTAAATAAGTTTTTTTTCTTTTTCCAATTTTTCTATTTGTTTTTCTGTAATGCCCCATAGTAGTAGTTTTTCTTTTGCGGCTTGATAGACTTCTGGGTAGCGTTCTTTAAGTTTAAGGCTTTCTAAGAATTCTTTTTGTGCTACGATGAGTTCTGGGGAGTAGATGTCTACTAAGGGGGCGCCTTTGCGTACCCATTTCCCTGTGAAGTTTGCATAGAGTCGTTCAATACGTCCTGGGAAGCGAGCGGTGATGGTGGCGATACGGCGTTCGTCTACTGCCAAACGTCCTTGTAGCGATAAAGTACGAACTGCCTGTAGATACTTCACAGGTTCGGTTTCTATGTCTGCTAAAGCTATGGCTTCCTTAGACATGTGAATCTCATAAAGGTTTTCGCTCGCAGCTGCTTGAACTGACTCCAAAGGCTCTAATGGCATACCACAAATAGGACATTTCCCCGGTTTATCAGAACGAATTTGCGGATGCATAGAACAGGTATATATGGTCTTTTTCTTCGTTGGCTTTTGCTCTTGAACTTCCTTAGGGGTTTCGGCAGAAGGCTCACCGCTAAATAGCCTTCCTATGAACCACCCGCCCACAAAAAGGGCTATCCCTATAAGATAATACTTGATGCGTCGCATGGCTTTACTTTTTTAATTAATAAAATACTCAATCTGTGCTTGTAAAGAGTAAAGAAGGGTTAATTGCTTCTGAAGCGATAAACGATAATTTAAAAGTTTTTGATAAAGGGTGATGAGTTCGTTAAAAGTTGTATTTGCAGTAGCGTATGCGGGAAGATATAAGGAAATCGTAGATTGGATGATTTGGATTTGTTCTTGTAAGCTTTTGATGTTTTCCCAGGTTTGATAGTAGTTATCCAAGTATTTAGTAACTTGGAGTTGTAGTTGTCGTAGGGTTTCTTGTGCTTGTTTTAGGGCGCTTTGTTGTTGGAGTGTCCATCGTTGGGCACGTTTATGGTATTTTTGTTGATAAATGGGGAGTTGAATGCCAATAGAAGGAACTGCAATAGCGTCGGTTCCACCACCAATGAGGAAATAACGCGTTCCTAATTGCCATTGCGGTTTCCCACGTAGCCGCTCCACTTCTGCTGCTAAACCATAGCTCTTTGCTCTTTCATACCACTGCTGTACTAATGGATGCTGCCTTAAACGTGCTATCACAGCAGCACTATCCCATAACGTCACCTTTGCCGGCAAAGTGTCTATGACCGTTAAATGCGATAAAGTAGAATCAATCCATAAAGAGAAGCGCTGCGCTAAGTATTGCTGGGCAATTGCATTGTTGTGGATTTGGGTTTGCAAATCTATAATCTCGGCATCAAGCCATAATAAATAAGCGCTTAGGGTCCTACCTGTTGCGATACGACTTTCTAAAAAGGCTTTTAACCAGTGGTAGAGCTTTAGTTGTTCTTCTAAAATCTGTTTTTCTTGATTTAAGTAATAACCTTGGTAGTAGAGTAGTTTAACACCTAAGATGACCCATTTTTCCCGGTTATGTTTTTGTTGCCATAGGCTTTGTGCATAAGCTTTTTGTTGTTTTTCTTGAGTTTTTAAAAGTCCAAACCAAGGAAAGGATTGTTGGAAACCGATATTTGTCCATTGAGGCCCTTCACGGGTTTGTATAGGAAGTGGTAAAAGTTGAAAGTTAAACATAGGGTCGGGCAAATAGCGTTGGGCTTCTGAAAAGACTTCTATACTAAGGGCTTGTAAAGAATCGGCATGGATTGCAGGGACATGGCGAAGTGCCCTCTGAATATAATAGTTCAATAAAGAATCTTGTGCATAAGCGCTAAAAAATAATAAAATCCATATCCATCGCATAGGCAAATCGGTTAAAAATGTTAAAAATGAAAAGTGAAATAAAAGCAGGAAGGCTCTAAATACTTATTTCACTCAACACAAAAACACTACTTTCATCGCTAAACGCTGGTTAGTACTTCGTCCATAGAGGAAGACCTTGTGTAGTTCTTGAGTGGGATTGGTATAGC
>WFXK01000341.1 GCA_015490695.1 Bacteroidota bacterium
CTTTTGAATAAGGTCCGAAATCTACTAAGGGGGTTTGGACTTTTCCCGTCGTTAAGAATTCTGCGATGGTAATATAAAGGTCCCACAGGGGTTGGGCTCGGAGACTATCGGCAAGCGCAAATCCTAATAATTCTGCTTGACTCAAAGGTACGGGACGTAAACTATCCCAATAGCTTTCTGCACGATAGCCCGCCCCAACTTCTACAATCAAATGCTCTTCAAAAAAGTTCTTCGGAAACTCTGGTGATAAATCATAAGAAAGATAATAACTGGTTACTCTACCAATTAAACCTAAATGTTTTTCATTGTTCTTAAAATCCAGCCACACATCACTTAAGCGTAATAACCACTCTCCCTCTATTTTTTCAAACTCTTGGTAAATACGGAAGCCTTCCACGAAGTTAATATTGGGGTCCCGATTCATGTGTAAATCCACCTTTGTAATTGCCCAATCTCGTTGAGAAACATAAATGTATCCTTGAAATAAAGGCAAGTAAGGCGATTTAGGAGTGATACGTACATGCAGAATAGTATCGTTACCAACATCTTCATACTCTGTGATGTAAAAATAATAATACTGTTTAGCCATTGGATTAACGAACCCTGCAAAAGGTCTTCCCAAAAGAACAATGCTGTTGCTATAAACATCTATGTTTGTTAATGAAGCACTTAAAAGGTTTGTTTGGGCGTCTTGTTTGCCAGAATTTCTTTTTGCTAAAATGATTTCTTTTTCTTGGGGACGTTTATAACAATAACGTGTAATGGTTTCTGAAAGGAAAATGGCAAAACGATAGCTGTTGGTTGTTTCATCAAAGACTAAGGTATCGTTTTTATGGGCTTCAAAGAAGGATTTTGCGGGACGCAGCAAAGGGTTTTTAAAATGTCGCTCTTGAACATTGTCTACAGTCACCACCAATTTATTGTAAATAAGTGCTTGGAATTTTTCCAATCGGCTCATGCGATTGTATTTGCGGTGTTTCAAAACCATTTTCATTACATAATCAGCATAGTTATCTTTTGCTGTGATGACCACTTCTTTAAGTTGGACAACTTGTTCTTTTAAATAAAAGGTAATGGGTTGTTGTGGGATATGGGTAAAGAAGGTGTCTAGGGGTTCGTAGCCTACATAGCGGATAGTAAGGTAGATAGTATCTAAATTAGGAGGGACATTTAAGGAGAAGTAGCCTTCTTCATTGGTGTAAGCGCCTTTTTGGGTCCCTTTGATAAGCACTGTGGCATAGACAAGCGGCTCATCATCTTTTTGGTCTTTAACAAAGCCTTGTAGGGTTTGTCCTTGTAGCCACAGCACCCATCCCAGCCCTAAGAGAATTTTCCTCATCGCTTAAAACGTCGCCATAGCGATAAAAACAGCCCAGCACTTAATAAAAAAGTGCCAAGCCAAAGCAAATTTATAAAAGGTTTTTCTATTGCTTTAATCACCACATACAAAGCCCCTTCGTTTGGACGTCGTAAAATAAACACCAATTGATTGTGTTGCGTATCTACCCCCATAAAAGCCACTTTCCAATGCAATTCAGGGATTTCATCCTCTTGTTGAAATGCTTCATTGCCTTTAATCAATAACAAGGGTGCTACATCATAAACCTTAGCACCATACCATACCTGCAACTTCGCCTTAATCACCCAGTCATAGTCTTTATAATCAGGATGTTGAACTTTGACCAATTCCTTCAAATAAATAGTGTAAGGCAAATGACGAAGCGTATCTCCAACCCCTAAGCGTAAAGTGTCTTGAAGCACATCTTTTTGAACATCTTTAGGTAGACTGGAAATATGAACATAAAGGTCTTTATCCCAAAAAACTTTTCTGTCAGGATGCACAATCAATCCCATTTGTTCATTCACTTCTGCTTCCGGAAGTAAATAGAAAAATTGCGTTGTGTCTTTTAAATTTTGAAAAAGTAAAATAAAGCGTCTTCGTTCGTTTAAAGCACGAATGGGAATTTGGTCCTTATTGAGTTCAATAAAGAGTTTTAAGGTTTCCAAAACATTAGTTTTTTGTTTTTTTAGAACGTTTCGGGTGTTTTCACTTAGTTGTTCCTCTTCTTCAAGCAAGTGAGCAGGTACCCATACGTAGTAGTAATCGCCTCGGGCATCTTGGAAAGCCACTTTTGCATTCCCTTGAACCGAATAAAGCACTTTAAAGTTTTTAAATGGTGCTTTAGGCTTCTGCATCCCAATATACGTTACTTTATATCCTTGAATAGCTACAGGAAAGTTTTTTACTAAAAGTACATTATCTTTCTTTTCTTCTCCTTTGAAATGGGTTAATCGTTGGGGATGGAGGTTTTTAGAGACTGTTTTTTCAAATCCTGAAGAGAAGAAAGCACCTAAGAGCATTAGAGCAAACCCGATATGAGCAATGGTTCCTGCAGACACCTGCCATTTTCGTTGGCGAATCAAATGCCATGCTATCCATCCGTTGCCGTAAACAGCAAACCATAGTGCTAACAGCAATAGGTCATCACTGAAAAGCCATAACACTCCTTGAAGCTTTTGCAACCAGCTACCTGATTGGATTTGTTCATAATACTGGGGTTCATAGACAAACCAATGTTCAGGTCCGTACCATAGCAGTTGAATAGCTGCAACCGTTAAGACTGCTGCTGCAAAAGGATAAAAAAGTTTTTTCACGAATTGTTTTTTCCAGTACAGAGCAACGGCTACGACGGTGGCTGCAAGCAGCGCTATGGTGAACCAAACAGTAGATTGGAAATAAAATTTTGCGTTTTGGGTTGGGGGTGCCCATTGCGTGCCTAAAAGTTTATTGATAGCAGGAAAAGAGGTAACAAAAAGGATTTCTACAGACAAAAACCATAAAATTAAAACACCGATTAAAAGCCATGTTGTTGCGTCGTTCCATTGCCAAGGTATTTCTTTTTGCGCCATCCATCGCCAACGAGATAGTAATAGCAACCAAGAAAAAAGCGCATAAGCGAATAACAAGAGTAAAAGTTGTCCTGATAGTCCCAAGTCGGTGAAGCTATGGACGGAAGCATCACCTAAGACGCCACTTCGGGTTAGAAAAGTGCTGTAAAGGATTAGGATAAAGGCGATAAGGGTTAACAAAGCGAAGAGCGGATAGTAATTTTTTTTCCGTTGGGCACTTAAGAAAGCGTGTATTGCAGCGATTTCTATAAGCCAAGGGACTAAAGAAGCGTTTTCTACGGGGTCCCACGCCCAATAACCACCAAAGCTGAGGGTTTCATACGCCCAATAGCCTCCTAAGATAATCCCTACGCCAAGTACTAAAGCGGCTAAAGACAACCAAGGTAGCCCTTTTCGTAACCACCCTAAGGAATACCGATACCATAAAGCCACCACAACAAAAGCAAAAGGTACAACCGCTAAAGCATAGCCTAAGAAAAGCGTTGGCGGATGAATCACCATCCAATAACTCTGTAGTAAAGGATTCAACCCACTACCGTTAACTGGAACAAAATCTGGATTTTTTTGAAAAATATGGGCGTCTGGCATGGCATCTTTTAACAACACAAAAGGTGAAGAGCCGATTTTCCAAAGAGTTGTTTCACTATAGCCTAAGATGGTTGCACATCCCCAGAGTAATACAATAAAAAATCCTTGAACAATGTCCCACTGCTGTTGATAAACGCGCCAAGATACCCATGCAAGTAATAGGACGCTTATTCCTAAAAAAGCATAATGGAAGGGTTGAAGCCATCCGTTCCAGAGGAAAGCAGGAAGAAGCAATCCTGCTATTATCGCAATCGCTGCAAAAAAATCTTTTTTTAATGGTTGTGACTGGAAACGAAGAAGGATGAAAATGGATACAACAACTAAAATCGCAATGAGGATTCTTCCATTGACTTCCCATCCTAACAGCATGCTGGTAAGGAGCACTTGCACAGAAAGCACGACACTAAGCAAGGCATAGCGTTCCTTAGGATAACGAAACCATAGCCATAGGCTCAGTAGGGTCTGCCAAAAGAGCCACAATAAAAAACTTCCTTCTTGTCCTTCCCATAAGGCAGCAAGCGTGTAAGCAAGCGGAAGTTCGTTAGAAGTATGGGTCCATACATAGTAGTATTGGTACTGATGGGTGAGCATAAGATAATAGAGGATGGCTAAAGCAGCAGTAATCGCCATACCATGGAGAAAGAAAAAGACATTACCTAAGCGTTTTTTCATTAAGAACATTCCGCAGGCGACGATAGCGCTAAGGAAAGCGGTCCATATAGCGATAGTGCCTACAATGCCCATCATTGGGGTTGCGTGCTTTGCTCTTTATATTTAGAAGGGCATTTTTGTAGGATTCGGGAGGCGACGAAAGTGTCTCCTTCGTATTTACCAATTAAGACGACTTTAGTTGCTAATTCTAAATTAGGGGGTTTGGGGTCATCGTAGCGGACCAGTTGTTTATATCCTGTGGTATCTTGGACATAGAAGAAAAATTGGTCTTTTTCGGGGTCATAAAAAGCTTTTTGTTTATCTACCCATTTCCCAATGATATGGGTTTCTTTGTTTTGTTGTTTTGCGGTTTTAAAGTCACTATATTGGCTTGCGGCGCTACCAAAGAGGGTAAGGAAGAGGGTAAAGAGGAAGGCTGCAGCGATTAAAAGAGAGATTTGCCACCAACGCATGCCTGCG
This sequence comes from Bacteroidota bacterium, assembly GCA_015490695.1. Lineage (GTDB taxonomy): Bacteria > Bacteroidota > Bacteroidia > SpSt-205 > S141-50 > S141-50. The sequence goes on from WFXK01000341.1 coordinate 4,630, forward strand.
AAGTTAGTTAAAAGCACAACGGAAAACCAATTGCATTCTGCTATTAACCCATAAAGAGCGATTATGAATTTGCAAAAGTGGAGGAACTCAGCTAATTTTGCGAGGGATTTTTGCGGACGTGCCGGAATTGGTAGACGGACTGGACTTAGGATCCAGTGGGCAGAAATGCCCGTGAGGGTTCGAGTCCCTCCGTCCGCACCATGGAAATCGTAGAAAAACGCCCCGTATCTCCACTTGTAGAAGAATGGGATGTGCGTATTGGTCCTGAAGACTATAAAAACTCCTACGACGAACAAATAAAAAGACTAAAAGAACGAATCCATCTTAAAGGCTTTAGACCAGGAAAAATACCCAAACGCGCTATTGAAGAACGTTATGGAAAAACTGTACTAAGAGAAATCATCCAAGAACAAATGGAAATTTGGTTAGAAGAAAGTAATAAAAACCACATTCCTCCCTATTACGTTAGTAAAAAAGTTCCTATTACTTTACCTAAGATAGTGCTTGCTCAAAAACAAAAAGGATTCCCTTTTAAGGTTCAAGTGCTTACATATCAAAATGTTGATAAGATTGTTGAAAGAATAAAAAAAGTTAAGGTTTACAAAATCACCGATGTAGCATCACGGTGCGATTTTTGGAAATTTTATTTACAGCAAGGTAAGTGGCTTTTGTCCAAACAGCAGCCTTGTGATACAGGAGAAAATGCTCAATGGGTTCGCATTAAATTTGAAAAGGAAGAGGTTGCTATCCATAACCTATTCATTTATCTGCCGTTGTTTCCGAGACTTCAAGAGAAATTAAAAGATAAAAAGAAAGGAGATAAGGTTTCTATAGAAGTAAGTGATTTCCAGCAGCTTTACTTTCAACGTTCATTGCGAGAGCGTTATAAGACATGGGAACAATTTCTAAAACAACTGCCTGCAGCAGTTACCATTGACACCTTTGCCAAAGCTGAAGATACTATTTCTGAACTTCAATTACTACAAGATAGCCTTTTACCAGAAATTTATTTAGGATACGAAGAAGAAAAATTGCAAGATGAACCCATTGAAGTATTATTAGAAAAAGGATTAAAACAGCTTTATGATGCGATTCGTTACATAGAGGTGTATCGTCAGGTATACCAACAATTAAATGACCCAGAGTTGACTCCTGTAGATAGGGAGTTTGTTATTCATTTTATTGCTTATGATTGGTATCGCCGTTCGGGAAAAATAGCTTCTTTGGAGGTGGCACAAAAGGAAATAAAAGCGCATTTAGAAGCGTTTGCACCTACACTTAAAGATTACGAAGAGGCGATTAGAAAAGAAGCGATTCGGCGTTTATTAGGAACTTTAACTAAAGACGTAAGGAAAGAGATAGAAGAAAGTATTGCTGACCAAGCACCTATCCGTTCGGAGTATATTGCTTTGGAGTTGGTACCCTATTACCATTGGCATCGTTTAAAAGAAGAGGAACGTTATCGGGAGCTGTATGCTTTTCATGTTTCTGAACTATTTAGTCGTTTTATGAGCATGTTTATTTTGGGGAAGGCACTTGCTAAACAATTTGAATTACCTGAACAACCTATGACCACTGTGGAATTTGAAGAAAATGTTTATTTTCGCCACTACTTTATGAACTTAAATGAACTCTTAAAACCTTAAGGAGATGAAGAAGGAGTTTATTTCTTATGCGACGAAGCATCTTGCGATGCCCACCTCTATGGTTGAAGACGTAATGAAATACATAGAAAGCCGTGTTTATGGTATGACACCCTACATTTTAGAAGAGAGAAAGTTAAATGTAACGCAAATGGATGTGTTTTCTCGTTTGATGATGGATAGAATTATTTTTTTAGGCTATCCTATATCGGATGAGATTGCAAACATTGTAAATGCGCAATTGTTGTTTTTAGAGTCAGTAGATGCGAATCGGGATATTTTTCTTTATATTAACACGCCTGGGGGTGGGGTTTATTCGGGTTTAGCGATTTACGATGTGATGCAGTATGTTTCACCCGATATTGCGACTGTATGCACGGGAATTGCAGCGTCTATGGGAGCATTGTTATTGTGTGCAGGCGCAAAAGGAAAACGTGCTGCCTTGCCCCACAGCAGAATTATGATTCATCAACCTATCGGTGCCGCATCAGGACAAGTCTCTGACGTGGAAATCGTTGCTGAGCAAATCCTACGACTGAAAAATGAAATCTACACTTTAATTGCTAAGCACACAGGAAAAACGAAAGAACAAATAGAAAAAGATGCCGACCGTGACTACTGGCTACGTGCCGACGAAGCCATGAACTATGGAATCGTAGACGAAGTCCTTTATCCACAACAAAACCATGAAAAATCGTAGAAAAAAATACTGCCATTTCTGCGGAAGAAAAGAAGAGGACGTCCTCATCCTCTTTGAGGGAAAAGAAGCAACTATCTGCAATTTCTGTATCGAAGTTACTTATACCTTAATCCATGATAAAGAAAAACTTCCTCCGTTACATCGTTCTTATCGTCCCCCGGTAAACATATTCAAATACACCCCTGCAAAAATCAAAGCGTATCTTGACCAATACGTTATTGGGCAAGAGGAGGCAAAAAAAGTCCTTTCCGTTGCAGTTTATAACCATTACAAACGAGTTGCTTATCATAAAGAGTTGAAAGATGTAGAATTGGAAAAAAGTAACATTTTACTTATTGGTCCAACAGGTACGGGAAAAACTTTATTAGCCCGAACCATCGCACGATTTTTAGAAGTTCCTTTTTGTATTGCCGATGCAACGACGTTAACCGAAGCAGGTTATGTAGGAGAAGATGTAGAAAATGTTTTAGTTCGTTTATTACAAGCAGCCAATTACAATGTAGAAGCTGCGCAATATGGAATTGTTTACATTGATGAAATAGATAAGATTGCGAGGAAGTCTGAGAATCCTTCTATTACAAGGGATGTTGGAGGAGAAGGCGTTCAGCAGGCGTTGTTAAAATTATTAGAAGGTACTGTGGCGAATGTTCCGCCTAAGGGGGGAAGGAAACATCCTGAGCAACCTTTTATTCAAGTAGATACAACCCACATTTTATTCATTTGTGGTGGGGCGTTTGAGGGGTTAGAGCAGATTATTGCGCGGCGTGTCGCAAAAAACCAAGTAGGATTCAAGGCAAGTCATCACCAAAGTCTTTCCCGTTCGCAATTGCTTGCAATGGTTCAACCCGATGATTTAAGAAAATTTGGGCTGATTCCTGAGTTAATAGGGCGCTTACCTGTGGTCACTACCTTAGAACCCCTTAATAAAGAAGCTCTGCGAAATATCTTAACCAAACCCAAAAACGCACTTATTAAACAATATCAACAGCTCTTTGCCATAGAAGGTAAAACCCTTCATTTTACGGAAGATGCCTTAGACACCATCGTAGACTATGCCGAACGCCTTAACCTCGGTGCACGTGGACTTAGAACGATTTTAGAAAAAATCCTTTTAGACCTCATGTACGAAGCACCTGACAGACGAGAAATCCATATTACTATTGACAAAGCTTTTGTAGAGGCACAATACAACAAACACTTTGAATCCTTACGCATGGCTTCATGAAAATCCTTGTTTTAAACGGCGTTAACTTAGACCAACTACACCGAAGAGAAAAGCAATGGTATGGGAAAAAAGATTTAAAAGCGATTGAAACCTTAGCTAAGGAACGCTTTCCCCACATTCAACAAACATGGCGCCAAACCAATGATTTGTCACAACTGATTCAATGGATTCACAATGCAGAAAAAGAAGGATTTCAAGGTATTATCTTAAATGCAGGAGCATGGAGCCATTACGAATACGCTTTACAAGATGCGATTGCACTAATTGATTTGCCTGTTATAGAAGTCCATCTCAGCAATATTTATGCAAGGGAGCCTTTTCGCCATGTTTCTGTTATCGCTTCTGTCTGTCAAGGAACCATAACAGGCTTTCAATACTATAGCTACTTATTAGCCCTCCATTACTTTAATGACCTACTATCACAAAGAACGTCCTAAGCGATGGCATTATAACTTAATCACCGCTTGGAGTGAGGCTTTTTATTGGATTTTTGAAAAATACAGCGCAGTAGATAAAGTTGTTCAGCACATTTTAAAACAACACAAAAAATGGGGAAGCAAAGACCGACGTTTGTTTGTACAAGTGCTTTACGATTTACTTCGGTATTGGAATTTATGGACAGCCATAGCAGGCTTAGAAAAACCAAGGAGTAAAAAAGATTTTTTTTCAATTACGCTTATTGCCCTTAAAGCCTATTATCCTGATGTGCCGTTTCCTTCTACGCTTCCTCTGTTTGCGATTTCTGAGAAAGGTATACGAAAGCGTTATGAGACCTTAATACAACAGCCCGAATATCGTTTTGGATTACCATCATGGCTTTTAGAGCGGTTTCAAAACAGCTATCCAGACACATGGGAGGCTTTATTACAAGCGCTTAATCGGATGGCACCTGTGTATTTACGCGTCAATACCTTAAAAGCTTCTGCGGAGGAAGTGGTTTGTGCGCTGCAGCAAGAGGGGATTGAAGCAAAGCAAGTAGAAGGGTTTGAAGATGCGGTTGTATTACTTCGTAGAGCTAATATTTTTAAGTTAAAAATTTTTCAAAAAGGGTATTTTGAAGTTCAGGATTTGGCGTCGCAGCAGGTTGCGCCGTTGTTGGAGGTAAAGCCTGGGATGCGGGTGGTGGATGCCTGTGCAGGAGCAGGAGGAAAAACCCTCCATTTAGCAGCATTGATGCATAACAAAGGAGAAATTATCGCTTTAGATGTAGATGCTCATCGTTTACAACAATTACGGCTTCGTGCCCGAAGAGCAGGCGCCCATAACATCCGTATACGACCTATCCACCACAATAAAGTCGTTAAACGCCTCTATGGAAGCGCAGACAGACTTCTTTTAGATGTCCCTTGTAGCGGAACAGGAACGCTAAAAAGAAATCCCGATATTAAATGGCACCTAACGCCACAAAAACTTGGAGAATACCAGCAAAAACAACGGGAAATCCTACAAAACTATGCACCCATCTTAAAGCGTGGCGGCATTATGCTCTATGTAACCTGTAGTTTATTGCCAGAAGAGAACCAACAACAAATCCAATGGTTTTTAACCCATTTTCCTAATTTCCGCTTACAAAAAGAATTGTTATTATTACCCACAGAACGAGACTGGGACGGCTTTTATATAGCACAATTACAGAAAACATGAATTTATGGGGATTACGAACGACGATGGAACCCCTGCGTAAAGAACCTTCTCACAAAGCAGAAATGATTTCTCAATTGCTTTTTAGCGAACCTGTAAAAGTACTTGAAAAGAAAAAAGATTGGTGCTTTATTCAAAGCGTGATAGACCATTATCAAGGCTGGATTGTACGCACTCGCCTGAGCCGATTATTAAGTCCATTACAACCCAAACCTTGTTTCATTGTTGATCCTTATGTGAAACTAAACACGGTGCCACTATGGTTTGGGATTCCTTTGTGGTGTTATGAAAGAGAAAAAAATAGTTTGAAGGTTCGCTTTGAAACTTTTGAAGTTATTATACCAGAAAATTTTGTTGCACCTCCTTCAGCATCGCTTTACGAAAAAGCAATAAAACATTTTCTTGGAGTGCCGTATTTGTGGGGTGGACGTAGTTGTATGGGAATAGATTGTTCTGGATTAGTTCAGCTATTGTTTTTAATGAAAAACATCAGGCTACCTCGGGATACTTTTCAACAAATCCATTATGGCAAATGGATTGCTTTTCAAAAGCGCCGAAGGGGACACATTGCTTTTTTCTCAGAAGTGCCTTATAAAAGTGTCTCTCATGTCGGTATTCTTTTAGATAAAGATACTATTCTACACGCACACGGCTGGGTACGCGCCGATTTTATTACTCCCAAAGGTATCTTTTTAAAGGAAGAAGGACAACTAAGTCATTATTTGTTGGGGATAAAAAAGGTAGTATAGTTC
>WFXK01000342.1 GCA_015490695.1 Bacteroidota bacterium
CGGAGATGTGTATAAGAGACAGGTTCTAAGGAGGTTCGGTATTCTACGCCGATGATGGCTTTGTAGCGTCTATAGCGTCTTGCGCCGTAATTATTCAGTGCTGTATCAATTAAAGTAGCATTGGGAACGTACATAAGAGAATCTTCAAAGGTTCGGATGCGGGTTGCGCGAATACCAACCTCTTCAATAATCCCCTCCACTTCGTTGGTCTTTACCCAATCACCAATTTGAAAAGGACGGTCTAAAAAAATCATTAAAGAAGCGAAGAAGTTTCTTAAAGTATCTTGTGCTGCTAATGCTAAGGCGATACCACCGATAGAAATCCCAGCTAATAGCGCTGTAACATCATAACCTAAGTTAGATAATGCCAATAAAATACCAATAGCAACGACGATAATCTTTGCTAAGGTTCTTAAAACGGGGATGATTTGGTCATCTAAGGTGCTTTCTGTACGACTTGCTGCCCGTTGTAAAATGAAAGCAAAGAAATCTACTAAACGATAGGCAATAAATACGCCATAGAAAGGAATTAAAATTCCTAAGGTTTTCAATAAAAAGGCATTGAACTTAACAGGTAACAACAACAATGGAATAAAGAACTTTAAAGCATATAAGCCTACAAAGAAGCCTAAGGGACGAGAGACAGGTAAAATATAACGCAGCGCAATACCTACTTTTCCGTAAAGGGCTAAAATTCTATAAATAATCCATCGGAAGAGCAATGCCATTAAGCGATAAACAATGAAGAACAACAATGCTACAATCACCATGCCAATCCATTGCCATGTTTGAAGTCCTAAGAAACGGGCTTGGCTAATGGTGCTTACAGTAGTAACCAATTGAGAAGTACCCCAAGGATAAATTTGTTGATGCAACTTAGGGATGGCTTCTACAGTGTGTTTAGAATAGTACCATTTATTGCCATATTTTTCTAAATAGATTTCAGGGAATTGTTCTCTGTCTAAGAAGTACAGATGTTTGTTAGAGATGGTATCTATGTAGTTAGGGTCTTGTGGGATTTCTGCCAAGTTAACAAAGAAGCCGGCACCATCTAAGATTTGTTTTAATTGGATAGCACGGATTTTTAGTTCTTTCCTAGAATATCCCTTAGGATAAAGGGCTATAGCAGCGGTATCGGGCTGATAATTATCGGGTTGTAGGAAATAAAGGTGGATAAATACTGCATCATAAGGGGTTTTTAGTTTTAAAGATTGCTTAGGGTCGTATTGTGCAAACAAAAGGGTAGCACAACCTACAAGCCACCATACGTATTTCATGAGGTGCTTTCTTTTTGTGGGGCAATATTAGGGTTTTTTAGGCATGGAATAATGCCTTATGGCTCGTGTGTATTAAAGTCAGCTTTGTATCTTCACACCGAGGAGGGTTGATACAAGTTCCGATTAAACCGCCGTTTTGAGCCGAGCATTTAGCACTGCAAAGGATAGAACATGGATGTAAAGGCTTGTATTATAAGTACTTTGATTTTTAGCAATTATGGTATATATTTTTCCTGAAAGTATCCTTTATACAACGAAGGAGAAGTATATTACAAATAGTGAAGAGAAAATTATTGCTGAACTTAGTAAAGCAAACCTGATACTAACTGACTATAAAATTGTACACGTTGAAACAAAATGGGATGCATTAAAATATACTTCTATAATGTTAGAGCAGATAAGTGCTATTGAAGTGAAGTATTATTCTAGACCTTTGCTTTTACTCGCTACTGTAGTTTTGGTGATACTCAGTATTTATCTTTTTGCTGAAGAGCATGAAGATGTTGGAGGAACCCTTGCTTTGATAAGTGCTTTTGTTCTATTTGTGTTGTTTTTGTTATTTCGAAAATCTTTTCTGGTGATTTATTAAGAATAAGATTATGGCAAATTGTGGAGCAATAAGTAAAGAGGCGATTATGGAATTTATCAAGAAGGTAGAACAAGCGATAATTGACCAAGAAAAAAATAAATAGATTATGATGGATTTGTTAAGCACGCTACTACTTTTGGGAAGTATTCTTATAGGAGTGTTTGTTTTAGTTCGTAATAGGGAGGTTGAGTCTTTGGTAAGGGAATTAGGTTTAGGGTTAATTGCTGTAGTTGGGATAACGTTAATATTACACGGAGCGACTCCTCAACAGTATCCAAGAACAACTACCCTATGAAAATGATGTCTATTCTTCTGAAAATCCTTCTAACAATTATCGCGAAGAGAATTCCTATGATACTCGTAGCAGCACTTATGCCCCTTCCAAAGATGATTATTCACCCCCAACAAGTGAATTTCCTAGATATGATATTTATAGTGCAGAAATGTATAGGTGTAAAAATTTCCCTTCTTCCTGTCTAGAAGTGAAAGCTCGCGAGTGCTGGAAAAATTTATTGGGAGAGCTGATAATCACAGGCTACATTTATAACCACACAAATAACGTGGGATTTATTAATCCTGTAATTAGATTTCGAATTTTAACTTCTTGTGGAGATGAGTACATCAAGCATTATTTTTGGGAAGACGATGTAATAAACATTTGGGAGCCTTATTATTTTAAGGCTAAGGTTTATGGCGTTCCTGCAAAAGTGAAAGACATAGAAAGTATAGAAGCTAAGGTTGTAAGGGTGGAATACACTTATTTAGTTGGAGGGAAAACTCCTTAGTAAAACAAGCCATCGTACTCGAAGCTGAGACTTCATTTTTTATTTCCTCCGGAATTTTTAGTAGTCGGTTTTGTGCGCTCAAATTGAGAGTCGTAGTACAGGTTTTGCCCAGCGTGTGGGTTTGAAGCTAAAAGTTCAGGATGCAGCCGCCCTTTTGCTATAGTTAAC
>WFXK01000343.1 GCA_015490695.1 Bacteroidota bacterium
AAATCCCCCATCACCACACTACTGCCAAACGCTTTACAAACACCCCTCCACGCCACACACCAAGAAAATATATCCCTCGTGCATAACGACGAAAATCTATCTCCCACCTATCCCCCTCAAAACGCCAACGACCCAATAACTGTCCCGATGCACTATACAAACGTACCTCGTAATCCCCTACCTCCGACAAACGTAACCGAAACGCACTCTCCTCTGCTCTATCTAACCACACACGTACCCCCTCCTGTCGTTTACTCCCTACACTGCTAACCACTTTAGCCGATGAACTCCCATCCTCTTCCACTATCGGCTGTTCCTTCGGCTGAGATGGAATACACGGAGTCCCCAAACATCCATACAAACCAGGCACAAGACGTGCCTCAAAGGTGTCTGCTGTCTCAAATCCAACGTCCAGCACAATCTCATAACCCGCCTCCAACAATACATCCTGCATCAACACATTCCCCTGCGTCGCTATAGAACGATACGCCCTAACTGCCGCATTGCTCAATGATGACGTTAAAACCACATCATAATTCGCAAGATAACTTAAAAGCGTATTGCTGATGTCTTTACCATGAAGAATGAACTTACCTCCAGGTTCTATTACCACATTCGCCCCCTGTTGGATACACAATGCTGCCGTGCTATCTACCTTCAACACCCCAGTGGACGTAATATGCAACACACTACCCGCTTCTAAATTCAATACCGTATTGCGCAACACCATTTGACCCTCTATCTTAAACCGTGTGCCACATTGACCACAACCATTGACCACTTGTCCGCTATCCACAATAAGCGTAGCGCCTGGATACACATGTATTGTAGCGTTTGTAGGGATACGCCAATAGGTTGTAAGCCTCACTACTGCATTGTTCTTTATCGCCACACTACGATACAAACGAGCATCGGCATCCCATGTGAAGTTCTGCGCAATGGTAAGCGTGTCAGTAGAAGAATAAGGACAACCTACTACGAAACGGCGGACGTTCATCAAAGACAATGCCGCACGCATGTCCGCTACTTGGGTGGGAGTTAGGGCAATAGGTCTACCGAAATAAGTATTTAATAAGTGCCCGCAACTATTATTATGACTATACTGTACAAACAACGCATGAGCAACTTCATGCAATATAAGCTCTGCTAATCCATCATTAATACAATCTAAATAAATGTTTAATGGATAGCAACTACTTGTATTACCAACAATACTCTTTCTAAAGACCTCACATGAAGCATCTAAATAATGAATATAATTATTTGAGTAATTGATAAATGTATATCTATTTATAGAGAAAGAAGGGAGCATAGAGCATCCTCCTGGCGTCGGATAGGAGCCATTAACGATAGTACAACTAAAATTCCCTGAACAACAATAATTGGAATAGCCTAAGTTGCACATCGTGTTGTTGCAAGAACACTCTCCGGAAGCTAACCACTCATACCAGCAGGTATCCACAAAAAAGAAAAACTGCATCGCCGGAGGATATAAAGTATCAAAATATTGGGCTAATACTGCAAAAGGGTGATTATAAGGGCAGCCGTAAGGAATACCCCACAAACTATCATTTTTTATTTCTATTTCATTGCCTATTTGCAAAGCTATCCTGCTGTCTGATACGTAAGAAGAGCAAGGAGTTATGTTTGGAGGAATGTTTGTCATCAGATTACTTAGCCACCAACTGGCTTTAGATACTGCCAACCTCACAAACTGAATTTCATTGCTATTGCTAATACGGAAGTTTCCAGAACCGTTGTCTTTTTGAAGAAAAATTAGATTGACTCTTATTGGCAGAATAGGAGAGTTAGGAGTCACCTCAAAAAAAGAAGAATAAGTTTGAAGCTTAGAAGTTATTATACTATTCGAACTAGCTGCCATGTCGCAACGAATCTCCTAAGCAAACCCTATAGTAAGTAATAATAACGCTATCCTTTTCATGGGCAATAAGTGTTTATAGTTCCAGAAATAGTATTTATAACGGCATTGGTAGGTAAAACGGTCAAGGAAAAGTTTGTTGTATCTAACGTCCATGTGTTTTCATTTTCTTGCACAGGAATTATAGAAGGATAAACCGCAGCTGCCTTGATAGGAACGGAAGCGCACGCAGAACAGCTACTAAAACCATTTTTATCTATTACCGCCATCCATAAAGCATCTGACTGAGTAACTCCTACTAAAAGTAGTAACGTATCTTTATAAGAAAACACTTGACTAATGACTTTGGTCTGAGGAAACAAACGGAGCCAACGCAAATGACCCATATTGTCTAAACAAGCAATAAAACCGTTAAAACCACTACTACTGCTATCTATTTGCATACCTACTACAAAATACAAACTATCTCCCATAGAAAAACCGTCATAAGGAATAGTCGTCCCGTTTCCAATAATAACACTGCTCCACAACGGCATAAAACTACTGTCTAATCTCATCACCAACACATCCATATCATTAGAACTATAATAGGGCGTATATCCTAACAATAAATACCCATCTTTTGCAGTAACAATCCTCTTCCATCTGCCTTGAGTGCATGTCCCACAATGCGCTAACTGCATAATAGTATCCTTGTAGGAATGAGAAAAATGATACCACTGCGTAATTTGGAAGGTACTATCTACAAAACCCCAGCTTGGCCCCCAGTTACCACCGAAAATAGCAAAATACCCTCCTGCATAGGGAAGGATGTCACTAATATGGTCCCCTATGATGGAAGTGCCAACTGGATTGCTATACCAAACATGGTGAGTTAAAACGTTTCCTAAGGAATCAAAAACTAAATGAAGTGCTCTGCTATCACATAAAAATTCATTTTCCGTGGTCCAAAGTCGTACAAACAACACTAAGTCTATTACATCGCCTCGCCTTTGTAAAAGGGCTTTTACATCTGTCAACTCATTGCCTGAATCAAGTAGGTTAAGTGCATTGTAGGAAACAGAGCGTGCCCATAATAAAGCGCTATCCTCTAAGGTAAATAAGTAAAAAACAGAAGGACTATAATAAGAACGAAGGGCTATACAAGGTACTATCCATTTACCTTGAAAATATAAGGGATACCAACCGGCTGCTATTATCTCACCTATGTCTCCATTACTCCATAATTGACGCTTCACTTGCAAGGTGCTGTCTAAGTAGAGCAATGTTAAGCCCATGGTATCCCCTTTAGACTTTAGTCCTATCACAAGCCAACCATCAGAGGTTTTAACCGTGGGAAAAGGCGTATAACTATCCCATATACGCCATAAATCCTGACAATGTAATCGCATTGCAGGCCAAGAAAAGAAATACCCTTGACTTGTATCTTGCCATAAAAGGTCATACACATGGCAGCTCCATTGACCGCGCACCAGTGCAAATGCTATTAGTCCGACAATGCTAAATCGCAGCATCGCTTTATTCTTTTATAAATTTCCCATACCAATGCCAAAAGGGAGAGAAAACTGCTATGAAGTACATCCCCTTAGCAAGGGATAGTAACAATATTTGCTCTCCTTGCTTTACAGAACTCCATCTGTTTACAACCTTCCCTAATGCATCGTAAATTATCACCTCCACTTTATCAACTCGCTCATCTTCCCACAGCAAACTCAATATAGAGGTCGCCGGATTAGGATAAAGCACTATCTCTATTCTTTCTTCTTTGGGCTTAGCTCTTGACATCATTATACAATTTCCCAACTTTAACGACCCCTGTTCAAAACATTGCATTCCTTTGAAAATAACCTCCATACCACATAGGTCTAATATCTCGGTTTTAGGAAATAAAAAAGTCCAACTTCCTATCTTTTCTAAGATAGGATTGCCAAAAGTTTGGTAAATTGGCTCTTGTTTATGAATAAAAAAGCGCTTAAAAGGCACTCCTTGCCATTGAATAGTATCTACCCAATCCACCCACACCGTATCATTTACACCACGAACCCAATAAGCACCAGCAGTAGTATTAAAATCATAAAGCAACAAAAAGCCTTGATACGATGTATCATAGTAATAAACACGTTTATTTTGTTCATAAACAAAGAAGTCTGAACTATCTTTTGGAGTATAAAACCGAATCAAACGACAAAGTTGTCCTTGAAAAAAAGTATCCTTGACCACTTTTAATTCCCACACTTGTCGTACACAAGTAATATATCCCCACACATCGTATTCTTTAACAATAACTTTATACTGCCAACGTGTCCCCACAGGTGCCCATGTCTGGGCTAAAGCAAGGCTTAGTAAAAGCATTAAACACCGCATCGCTTATTCCTCTTTTGCTCCCTCTAACTCCTCTATACGATGATGAAGGTATAACACATAAAGGGTTAATTCCTCTATTTTCCTCAACAACAACGCATTCATCTTAACCAAGTCCACACCCTCTTCTTCTACCTTGCCCCCCTCCCTAACTACTTGACACACAAAGGAAAGGAACTCACTTATCATTACTAACCTCCACTCCCAAAAAATATAACCCATTCCAGACATAGCTCTCCTCTCTTTACACCGGTAAATATATGCACTTTCTCTAAGCAATGCAAGCTTCCTTTAGCAAATTTATAGAAAAATTTTTCCCATGCAATAGGTAGTTTTGTGATTCATTAAAATACTATGTAGTTCAATGAAAATGCATGTTTATAAGTTAATGACAAGTATAAGTAGAGTTTGTTGATAGGATTTGGTATGTATAAACTCAAGTAAGTACGTTTTGGGATAGATAGGTTAGATGATTTACTTTTTAGATGCCTAGGCTTCGCTCGGCATGACGCAACATCCTCCACACCGCTACCAAAAATCCCCCATCACCACACTACTGCCAAACGCTTTACAAACACCCCTCCACGCCACACACCAAGAAAATATATCCCTCGTGCATAACGACGAAAATCTATCTCCCACCTATCCCCCTCAAAACGCCAACGACCCAATAACTGTCCCGATGC
>WFXK01000344.1 GCA_015490695.1 Bacteroidota bacterium
GGTCTAAACCGATTTCATGGGTGATTTTCTTTCCATTGCCTCGGAAATTCAGTCGTATGTCGGTACGGAAATAATCTCTAAAGCGGTATTTGTTGTAGTTTTCGTTATCTTTATAAACGACGTCTAAGGCTTGGGCTGAAGCTAAGCTATCTACATCACCATAACGTCTTCCTCCTGCACGCGTGATTTTTACGCCTATGTTAAAAGCAGAACGCTTCCCTACGGCAAATTCCCTACCTGCAAGGAAATTAAAAATGTATTGTCCGTTAAATGTCGTGTTGCGCCATATACGATTACTGCCTTGGTATTTGGAGTCGTAAAGCGAAAGCGTTAGTAAATAATAGTATCCTTTGAAAAAGGGACGTTCCAAAGTGAATTCAATGCCGTAGTTTCTTCCAATGCCTTTATTCGCTAAGGGTGGAGGAAATTGACGAGAGAAACCTACGCCTGTGTTGATTAAAGAATACGAAGAACGACGATAACGCTCCACAGGAATATTCCATAAATATTGGAAATAAGTTTCTATACGTAAGCGTGCTATAGTTCCCAAGCGGTATTCATAACCTAAGACCACGTGAGCACTTTTTGTAAGCCCCATACCTTTATTATATAAATATAATGTGCCGTTAACGATGCTATCGCTGTAGTAATACAAATAATTCGGTTGTATTTGCGAATGGATTCCTAAACCGAGGTTTATACGGCTTTTTTCTCCTGTTAAATAACGGAAGGCTAAACGGGGTTCAAAGGGGGATAGGCTATTGTTGTTAATGCTATAATAAAGGGCAGTAACGCCCATGGTCATTAAAAGCCGTTCTGAGATTCTATATTTTCCTTGGATGAAGGGTTGTAAAAGCAGGTTTTGGTCTTTTGCGTTCCATCGTACTTGCCATGGAAGAAGCCGAGGCGGTTGATTGTTGATAGCAGGAATCACTTGGCGGACACTATCTATGTAGGAAAGGAAATACAAAGCGCTTTGTAAGCCCCATCGCAAGGTAAAACGATTGTTTAATTTCCAATGGCGATAAAAGTAGCCTGTTAGGGTTTGTTCTTTGAAGGTATAGTCTAAGATAGGGGGCAGGGAGTCTACGACGAAGTAGCCTTCGGCATTAACATGGCGGAAGATATATTGGTGGAATACGTCTACTTTTTGATGGGTGAATCCTATGCCTGTTTTGATATAGCCTTGTTTAGCGGGTTGTAATAGGGTGGTTGCCAGCACGCCTGTTTCGGAGGCGAAGTATTGGTCTCGGTCGTTGTCGCCGTAGAGGACGGTATTGCTATCGGGTTTTTCTTTTGTGCTTAGTACGATAGCGATGTCGCTTTTGCCGCCGATGCCCCATACAGCCCATAGACCGCCTTTTTTAGTTGGGAAAACGACACGGAAAGCGCCATCCTGATAGCGAGGAACAGCGTCAGTTCCAATGTCTATGTTCAGCAATTGAAATAGTTGTAAGGTAGCGTAGCGGTAGTGAGCCCATGCAGATGCTCCTTTTTTGTTGATGGGTCCTTCTACCATGGCTTCTATTCCTAAGAAGCCGAATTGGAAGTTAAATTCGCTGTGTTCGTTGTTTCCATTACGCATTTGCAGGTCAAAGACGCCTGCTATGGCGTTGCCGAATTCTGCGGGGAAGGCGCCTGTGTAGAAGTCTGAGTTAGCTAAGTATTTATTATTGAGGATGATGACCGGTCCGCCGTTGGTGCCGGGGATAGCGAAGTGGTTAGGGTTGGGGATTCTAATGCCGTCCATTTGCCATAGGACGCCCAAGGGGGTGTTTCCTCGGATGATGAGGTCGTTACGGGAGTCGTCTGCACCTTGGACGCCGGCGAAGTTAGATGCCATACGGGCTGGGTCTCCTCGGCTGCCCGCATAACGGTCCGTCTCACGAACATTAAAAGGACGTGTGCTAATGAATGCCATCTCATTCAAAGGCTCATGAACCCGTGTATCGGTAATCTCTACCGCTTCTAACTGCGTAAGTCGCTCTTCTAAGGGTAACTCTAAAACCATCTCTTTCCCTGAAATCACTACTAAATCGTTAATGGTTAAAGGATAATACCCTTCTGCTTGAACTTCTAAACGATAACGCCCAGGAGGGATGCTTTCAATACGGAAGTAGCCAGAAGAGTCGCTAAAGACTTCTTTTTGCAAAGTATCTCCATAGAGGACGATGCGTGCGTGGGCAATCCTTTGCCGAGTGTCTTCATCTATCACATAGCCTCGGATAATCGGTTGTGCTAAAAGAAAACAATGAAAACAAAAAAGAATAATGATGCAGCGCATAAAAGATTTATTTGCCGATGCAAAAATTGCTAAAAATTTCTGAAAGGATGTCTTCTGTGGTGATTTCGCCAGTGATTTCGCCTATGGCGTCTAAAACAACGCGCAGGTCTAAGCTGAGCATTTCTCCGCTGCGTTGTTCTTGAAGTCCTTTTTTTACTTCTTGAATCGCTTTCAGTGCCCGATTAAGCGCTTGATAATGGCGTAAAGAAGTTAAAGGTAAAGCATCGGAAGTTAATTCGTTGGCAATCGTACGCAGGTGTTCATAAAGTTTTGATAGTCCTTTTCCTTCTTTTGCCGATATAGGGATTACTTCAGTGGGAAGAAAGTCAATATTGGAGCATTGGTCTATTTTGTTGGCTAAATAGATGGTGTAGGGTGGAAGCGACACGTTTAAAGATTTTAATAAATGGCGGATGTTTTGGAAGTTATCGGTTGTAAGGTCGTAGATGACTAAGGCGATATGGCTTTGGGAAAGAGCGTTCAAAGAGCGCCGAATGCCCTCTTGCTCAATCGGGTCTTCACTTTGCCGCAAGCCCGCTGTGTCTGCAATACGGAAAAGAAAACCCTCTAAATAAAAAGCGTCTTCAATAATATCGCGCGTAGTTCCTGGAATATCGCTTACAATGGCTTTTTGTTCTGAGAGCAATTGATTCAATAAAGTGGATTTCCCTGCATTGGGTTTTCCTATGATGGTGATACGAATACCTTCTTTAATGGTGTTGCCTGCTTGGAAGCCTTTCAAAAGCCGATGAATTTCTTTTTCTAGTTCGTTGACGGTGTTAAGTAGCGTTGTTCTTTCGGCGAATTCTACGTCTTCGTCAGCGAAGTCTAATTCCAGTTCAATAAGTGCGGTGAAGTGTAGGAGTTGTTGGCGTAGTTGTTGTAATTGGGTTTTGATTTCTCCTTTTAGTTGTTGTAGGGCTAATTGTTGGCTTTTGGGGTTATTGGCGGCGATGAGTTCTGCTACGCCTTCTGCTTGGGTTAAATCCATAGCGCCGTAGTAAAAAGCACGGAAGGTGAATTCTCCTGGTTGGGCTAAACGCGCCCCATAATGGATAGCCGTACGAACCACTTGTTCTAAAATCCTCGGATTGCCATGGCAATGGAATTCAATCACGTCTTCTTTAGTATAAGATTTCGGTGCTTTGAATACGGCTACTAAACCTTCGTCTATGCATTGTCCTTGTTCGTTGTAGAAGGAAGCATTAAAGAGCCGATGGCCTTTTTGAAAGCGTTTTTCTGGTTGCCTGGTAATTTTTTGAGCAATAGCAATAGCTTGTTTTCCACTTAGGCGGACGATGCCAATAGCACCTCTGCCTGGAGGAGTAGCAATCGCAACGATGGTGTCTTCTAAATCGTATCCTTTTAGCATGGGAAGGCTTCTTCAAAGCCACGTTTTCTTAATAAACAGGCGGGACATTCGCCACAACCATAACCCCAAGGATGGCGTTTTGTTCGCTCCCCTTGATAACACGTATGGGAATACTCTATAACAATCTCTAAACAACCTAATGCTTTTGCCATCTGCCATGTTTGGGCTTTAGTAAGATACATCAATGGCGTATGAATCTTAAATGGGAAATCCATAGCCAAGGAAAGGGTTTTTTCAGCACTTTGAATAAAGGGTTCGCGGCAGTCAGGATAACCACTATAGTCGGTTTGACACATGCCACCAACAAGGTCATGGATGTTTTTATGATAAGCAAAAGCAGCAGCAGCAGTTAAAAAGAATAAATTGCGTCCGGGCACAAACGTGTTCGGCAACGTTCCTGATGAGGGCAACCCTTTTTCTACTGGAATCGTTTCATGGGTTAAAGCATTAGGGGCTAAATAGTGGAAAAAGTTCATAGGAATAATCACGTGCTCTACTTCGGCGATTTGAGCGATTTTTTTTGCTTGGGTTAGTTCAATCTCGTGGCGTTGTCCGTAGGCAATGGTGAACGCAATCACTTGGTCAAAGTGTTTTTTTGCCCAGAAAAGTAAGGTAGTAGAGTCTTGCCCTCCGCTAAATAATACGACCGCTTTACGAGCTTCCATGGCGTTTTATTCGGAAACGACGGAAGAATTCCGTTGCTAAAGTCCAATAAAGAAGGAAAGCGAATCCTAAAAGCACTATTAAATTAAAGTGCAGAGTAGGATACAGTTGTCCTGCAAAAGGTTTATAAGGAGCATACATGGGCATACGATAATTCCACCAAGAGCGATTTTCTAAACGGGGAATTTGAAATATAGGGTCCATCAGTTGGACAATTTGATTATTCAAAATAGCGATTTTATCGGGGTCGTTACGGGCACGTAGGTAATCTTCTAAACTTTTATTGTGGTAATCGGTTTTTAAAGGCTGTAAAGTGGGTTGTAGCTGTTGTTCTGCTTCATTAGCTTGACGCAAACGCATTTGGAAATAGCGTTTTAGTTGTTCTAAGAGTTGTTCTACTTGCGGCAGGGCTTGTTGGTAGTTTTTATCAGGATAGAGCTGTGTTAGAAGAGAGAGGTCTATATCGCTAAAACGAGCTTCCATTGCTTTTAATGCGTTACGTAGGAGGGTAAGGGAGTGTTCTACTGCTTTTCCATCTTGGATGTTTTGTAGTTGTTCTTCTACCAGAGGCAGCCAGAAATGAAGGTGATAAGTGGCGTCGCTCGCTTTTTGATAAACATTGTACAGGGGTTTCATGTAGCGGTTTTCTTTGAATTGGGCTACGGCTAAGGCTTCATAAGCCCAGCGAGACCCCATTAAATCCCCGATAATGGGAACAACATCTTTACGAGAGATAACAGGATTTAATCGCCGAAAGTCCACCATAGCACCGCCTAAAATGATTTGCGGAATTAATAAAATAGGCACGCTGATATAGATAGCGACGGCTGAATCCAAGGTAGCGGAGATGTTTAAGCCAATCATGCTGGCGTAAATCGCCGTAATAAAAAGCACTAACCAGTGTGTAAAATACAATTCTTTTAATTGTAAAACCCAAGCACTGACGGCAACAAACAATGCCATTTGTGTTGCTAAAAATAACCATTGAACGCCGATTTTACTTATTAAGTAGCTGTGGTTGTTTAAATTTAGGAATTGTTCTCGTTTCCTGATTTTTCTGTCTTTTAGGATTTCTTCGGCGCTTAGGCTCATTCCTAAGAAGAGCGCTACGATGACCGAGACAAAAAGATAGACGGGGATGTTATCATTATAATAAAAGGTATAATGTTGTTGTGCCAGTTCGCTGATATTGTGGTAGCGTAAGATAAAAGCGAGGATTAGAGCCAGCAGGGGTGCTTCGCCAAGGGCAATAAGCAAATAAGAACGATTTGCCAATTTTGTTTTTAAATCTCGCCAAAAGAAAATCCATGCTTGTTTAATGGGGGAAGGCGGTTTTAAACGGTTTTGAGGTAGTTTTGTGTAGTATTCACTTGGCAAGGCAACGGGAACATATTTTTTAAAACGCTCGTACCATTGTTCGGGAGGGACTTTTCTTTCGCCTGTAGGTTGTCCGTATTCGTTAAGGACAGGGGCTTCTAAGATTGTAAAGATTTGTTCGGGGTTTACATTCCCGCATTTTTCACATTGTACTTGTTGGGCTTCTGCATAATGCGCTTGAGCGCGCAAATACCCTATGGC
>WFXK01000345.1 GCA_015490695.1 Bacteroidota bacterium
CCTGCTCACTTGCTTTTAGCACTGCTACAAGTAGATGAAACCGTTGTGCCGCATCTGTTAAAAAAACTTAATGTAAACATTCCTTATTTGAAACAAAAAACTGAGGAACTTATTAAAACGTTTCCGAAAGTAGAAGGAGCAACAGGGGGGCAATATCTATCCAGAGAACTATCAGCGCTCTTAGATGATGCCAACCGCTTAGCAGGAAAAATGAAAGATGAATTTATCGCTTTAGAACACTTGCTCTTAGCCTTAGCACAATCTAAAGACAAAGCAGGACAACTTCTAAGAGACCAAGGGGTTACATTTGAACTACTAAAAAAAGCGGTAGAAGAGCTACGGGGAGGAAAACGTGTAACGGACCAAAGTGCCGAAGACAAGTACAACGCACTGAAAAAATATAGCATTGATTTAACGGAAAAAGCCCGGGAAGGCAAATTAGACCCTGTAATTGGAAGAGATGAAGAAATCCGCCGTACTTTACAGATTTTATCTCGTCGTAGAAAGAACAATCCTGTATTGATTGGAGACCCTGGGGTAGGTAAGACCGCTATTGTTGAAGGGATTGCTCAGCGAATTGTTCAGGGAGATGTTCCAGAAAACTTAAAAAACAAGCGGATTGTTGCTTTGGACATGGGTGCGCTTTTAGCAGGGGCTAAATATCGCGGGGAATTTGAAGAACGATTAAAAGCCGTTGTTCAAGAAGTTGTTGACTCTCAGGGAGAAATTATCTTGTTCATTGATGAAATCCATACCTTAGTTGGTGCGGGGCGTACTGATGGGGCTATGGATGCTGCAAACATCCTAAAGCCCGCTTTAGCCCGAGGTGAACTGCGCGCTATTGGTGCAACCACCGTTAATGAATACCGCCAGTATATTGAAAAAGATAAAGCTTTAGAACGCCGCTTCCAACCCGTCTTTGTTGATGAACCCTCCCCAGAAGAAGCCGTTTCTATCCTGCGAGGATTAAAAGAACGTTTTGAAGTTCATCATGGGATAAAAATCATGGATAGTGCGCTGGTTGCTGCCGTGGAATTATCGGTTCGCTATATTACAGACCGCTTCCTACCTGATAAAGCCATAGACCTCATAGATGAAGCTGCTGCTAAACTCCGTATGGAAATAGACTCCATGCCCGAAGAATTAGACCAATTAGAACGGCGCATACGACAAATGGAAATAGAACGAGAAGCTATTAAAATGGAAAAAGATGAACTTAAGTTAAAAGAAATCAATGAAAAGTTAGCGAATCTCATAGAGCAACGGGATGCCCTAAAAGCACAATGGTTGAAGGAAAAAGAGCTACTGCGAAAAAAACAAGAACTCATAGAACAGATTGAACAATTGAAGATAGAAGCAGAACGTGCTGAACGAGAAGCAAACTGGGGTAAAGCCGCAGAAATCCGTTATGGAAAAATTACGCAATTGGAAAAAGAAGTGGAAAAAATAGAACAGGAACTGCAGTCCTTAGGAGAAAAACGCATGTTAAAAGACTACATAGATGCTGAAGACGTTGCGGAAATTGTTTCAAAATGGACAGGTATTCCTGTAAGTAAGATGTTGGAAAGCGAACGAGAGAAATTACTTCGTTTAGAAGAGGAGTTACATAAGCGTGTTGTAGGTCAAGATGAGGCGATTAAAGTCGTCGCCAACGCTATTCGCCGTAGCCGTGCAGGACTACAAGACCCTAATAGACCTATAGGCTCCTTTATCTTTTTAGGTTCTACAGGAGTTGGGAAAACGGAGTTAGCCAAAGCTTTAGCAGAGTTCCTCTTCAATGATGAGAAAGCGATGGTTCGTATTGATATGTCAGAGTATCAGGAGCGCCATTCCGTAAGTCGTTTGATTGGTGCTCCTCCAGGCTATGTAGGTTATGAAGAAGGAGGGCAATTAACAGAAGCGGTGCGAAGAAAACCTTATAGCGTCGTGCTCTTAGATGAAATAGAAAAAGCCCATCCCGATGTGTTTAACATCCTATTACAAGTCTTAGACGATGGGCGTTTAACCGACAACAAAGGACGCACAGTCAACTTTACAAACACTATTATCATCATGACCTCTAACTTAGGTGCGCACCTTATCATGGAGCGCTTGCAACACCTAAATGAGGCAAATAGAGACCAAGTATGGGAGCAACTCAAAGAAGAAATCATGGACCTTCTGAAAAAAACATTGCGTCCCGAGTTCTTAAACCGAGTAGATGAAGTTATCTTATTCAAACCATTAACCAGAGAAGAGATTAAGCAAATTGTGCGTTTGCAATTAGCGCGGGTTAATGAGCGCTTGAGCGAAAAAGCTATTCAATTGACTTACAGTGATAAAGTGATAGAATACTTAGCCAATGTGGGTTATGACCCGCAATTTGGTGCACGTCCATTGAAGCGTGCTATTCAACGTTTGGTGGTAGATCCCTTAGCTATTGCCTTGCTAAGTGGTAAAATCACTAAAGACGAAACGATTTTAGTAGATGTGAATGAACAAGGGGAAATCGTTTTTGAAAATATTGTGAAGGCTGAGCCGGCATAAAGTGCCGGTCTCAGCCTTTTTATTGATTAACTTTGGGAAAGTTTTCCCAAAGTTAATTTGTATTTGCGGAGCCAATAATGCATATTGTGAAAAATACGTTTTTGTTGTTAATCTTAGTGCTCTGCATTACTTGTATCTCTCTGTGGGGCTTTTGGGATAAAAGTGCTATTTCTGTGCTTGCTATTGTACCCCGTTCCTTAAGCTATTTTTTAGGTATTGTAACGTATTTGTTTGTTCATAAAGATGTATTTCATTGGTTCAATAACACTATTGGGATTTTACTTTTGGGTGTTGTGGTAACGGCGCTACGAAAAGATAAAATCGTTTGGTTAACGCTTTGGGGTTGGATAGGTTCAGGTTTAGCAATATGGCTTTTTGGTAGAAAAGGGAGTCACATAGGAGCAAGCACCTTGGTCTATACTTATGGTGGCTATTTAATCGCTTGTGCTTTTTTTTATAAAGAGAAATACTGGGTATTTCCTTTAGCCCTTTTGCTTTGGAATAGTGCACTGTTTTATGGATGGCTGCCTCTGCAAAAGACCATTTCATGGGAAGGACATCTTGCAGGGCTACTCATAGGTATCCTTGGTGCTTATTACTTTCCCCCTCATCACCATGAACAACAAGAAGATTTAGAAGAACTTCCCCCAGAAGTATGGGACTATAAACGATGGCTATAATTTTTTACTTTTGCTTGCCTCTTATGAAGAAAATAACCGTTGTTGTACCTTTATACAATGAAGCTAAAAGCATTCCTGAACTCGCTAAAAGATTAACAAAGGTATTGAAAGCCTATAATTATGAAATTATTTTTGTAAACGATGGATCTACAGATGGTAGTGAAGCTGTCTTAAATCAGATAGCAGAACAAAATGAACGTATAAAAGTGATTCATTTCAAGCGCAATTATGGACAGACGGCAGCTATTAACGCAGGTGTTCAACATGCTAATGGCGATGTGATTGTCCTTATAGATGCAGACTTAGAAAACCAACCCGAGGATATTCCAAAGTTGTTAAAAAAACTACAAGAAGGCTATGATGTAGTAAGCGGATGGCGAAGAGAACGCTGGAAAAAACAATGGTTAACAAGAAAACTGCCTTCTAAAATCGCTAATTGGTTAATTAGTAAACTTTCAGGAGTACATTTACACGATTATGGTTGTACCTTAAAGGCATACAAAGCAGATGTTATCAAAGATGTGCGCTTATATGGTGAGATGCATCGTTTTATCCCTATTTACTGCAAGTGGGAAGGGGGAAAAATCACAGAAGTGCCTGTTTCGTACCAACCTCGGAAGTATGGCAGCAGTAAATACGGCTTAACCCGCACCTTTAAAGTGCTCTTAGACCTCGTGCTCATTGTCTTTATGCAAAAATATATGAGTCGCCCTATTCATTTTTTTGGCGGCGCAGGACTATGGGCTTTCGTGTTTGGATTTATTGTTTTCGGTATTGCGCTTTATTTTAAGTTAACAGGACAAAAAGATTTTGTAGAAACCCCCTTGCCCGTTTTAAGTGTTACTTTTATCATTATTGGGGTTCAAATGATCTTAATGGGTGTCATTGCAGAAATGCTTATGCGAACCTACTATGAAAGTCAAGAGCGTTTTCCTTATAAAATAAAAGCGAAAAAGAACTTATAATGTGCGGTATAGTGGGTTTCTACGGCGAAGGCGATGAAAAAACATTAAAACACATGGTAAATACTTTACGCCATCGTGGTCCTGATGCATGTCAAACTTTTTACAAGCCACCTGTTGCCTTAGGACACACCCGCTTAGCTATCTTAGACCTGCGCCCCTTGGGCAATCAACCTATGTTTAGTGCTGATAAAACCCTTGCAATCGTATTCAATGGAGAAATTTATAACTTCCCCCAATTAAAAAAAGAACTCCAAGAAAAATACACAGTTAATTTTCAAACAAACACCGACACAGAAGTCCTTTTATACCTTTATAAATATCATGGTACAAAAATGCTTCAAAAGTTAAACGGCATGTTTGCTTTTGCTATTTACGATTTTGTTCATCATCGTTTTTTCCTTGCTCGGGATAGAATGGGACAAAAACCCCTGTATTACACTTTTGTAAATGGTCATTTCATTTTTGCCTCAGAACTAAAAGCGCTTATACAACACCCTTTGGTAAAGAAAAAAGTAGATTTAAAGGCATTAAATTACTATTTGACTTTAGACTACGTCCCAACTCCTTATTCTATTTTGCAAAACGTTTATAAATTAGAAGCAGGGCACTTTCTCGTTGTTGAAAAAGGGAAAAAAATTCAACATCAAGCCTTTTGGGAGCCTACATTTCAACAGCGCCCTATTACTTTTAAAGAGGCTTTACAAACTTTAGACCAGCTATTAGCAGATTCGGTTCGTATTCGGCTGCTCAGTGATGTGCCTTTAGGAGTGTTTTTAAGTGGCGGTTTAGATAGCTCTACAGTAGCCTACTATGCACAAAAATTTAGTACTCAGCCTATAAAAACTTTCTCTATTGGATTTAAAGAGAAAAGTTATGATGAAAGCACTTATGCGGAGCGGGTAGCAAAGCACTTAGGTACGGAGCATGCAATGGAAGTGCTCACACCTAAGAAACTTTTAGCTTTGGTAGAGGAAATTTATCCCATGGTAGATGAGCCTTTTGCTGACCCTTCCTTGATTCCTACTTATTTTTTGTCGCAGTTTACAAGGAAACACGTTACCGTAGCACTCGGAGGCGATGGAGGTGATGAACTCTTTGCAGGATACCCCACTTTTATCGCCCATTATTTCATCTATCCACTGGCTTGGTTCCCTAAAAGCGTTATTCAACTGCTTAGAAAAATAGCCAATTACCTCCCCGTTAGCGACAAAAACATTAGCTTGGACTTCAAAATAAGACAATTCTTGCAAGGATTCCTCGGTAATAAAGCCCAAATCCATAGCTATTGGTTAGGCACTTTCACCCCTTTTGAGAAAGAAAAATTATTCAAAAAAGAAGTTTTACAAGCACTCCAAAATGATTTAGCATTGCATATCGTTGATACTTATTACCAACGTTGCAATGATGCAAAAACTTATTTTGATAAAGTGCTTTATCTTTATTACAAGACTTATTTACAAGATGATATTTTAGTCAAAGTAGATAGGGCGAGCATGTATAACGCTTTAGAAGCAAGAGCACCTTTTTTAGATTGGCGTGTGGTTACTTTTGTAAGTAATCTACCTCGGCGACTTAAACAAAAAGGACTGGAAGGAAAATTTTTATTAAAGCGCTTAATGGAAAAACGCTTGCCACGGGAGATTGTCTATCGCCCAAAGAAAGGATTTGGTATTCCTTTATCTAAGTGGTTAAGAGAAGATTTAAAAAAGGTTGTTGAGGAGGTTTTGTTTAAAGAAGATGCTTTTTTTCATCAAGATTATTTGCGGTTTTTATTTGATCAACATCTTCGTCGGCGGACGAATTATCGGAAACATTTATGGAATTTATTTGTTTTTAAGCGGTTTTGTCAGTATTGGGGGATAGAAGGGTGGTAAGGATTGGATAAAAAACCCTACCTTTGGCAATCCATGCATAAGATAACGGAGCAAGATTCTCCTTATCGTCATTTAGAGCGTCGTTCCATCGGAGAATTGCTACGGATTATCAATAAAGAAGATAAGACGGTTCCTTATGCGGTAGAGAAGGCGATTCCGCAGATAGAGCGGCTTTGTCATGCTGCTTATAGGCAATTAGAACAAGGTGGTAGGCTCTTTTACATCGGCAGTGGTACTAGCGGACGCCTTGGTATTGTAGATGCTTCTGAGTGCCCGCCAACCTTTGGAGTACCCCATGGTTTAGTCGTTGGCATCATTGCAGGAGGCGATAAAGCCATACGAAAAGCAAAAGAATTTGCTGAAGATGACCCTTTACAGGGATGGAAAGATTTACAACAACATCAAATCTCTCCTAATGACTTTGTTATTGGCATCAGTGCCTCAGGAACAACACCCTACACCGTTGGCGCATTACAACACGCACAGCAACACGGCATCCCAACAGGATGCATCACTTGCAACCACAACACCCCATTAGCACAATTTGCCAACTACCCTATTGAAGTCATCGTAGGACCAGAAGTCCTAACAGGCTCTACCCGCATGAAAGCAGGAACAGCACAAAAACTCATCCTAAACATGATTTCTACAACGTTAATGATTAAATTGGGAAGAGTCTTAGATAACAAAATGGTAGATATGCAATTGGCAAACCAAAAACTCATAGACCGCGCCACCCGCTATTTAGTCCGCTTTACAAAAATGGATTATGAAAGCGCTAAGCAACTTCTATTAACTCAAGGTAGTCTGCGAAAAGCCTTACAATATTGGCAAAAATACCATAGCCATGGAAAATCATTTCATTAGCCTCAATCCAGAAGTGCCGATTACTTTCGCACAACTAAGAAAAGTCTTGGATACTTCTATTCAATTGCGTTTAAGTGATACAGCACGAAGTCGTATTGAAGAGGGATACCGAATTTTACAAGAACAACTAAAAAAAGAGGAGGTAATTTATGGGGTCAACACAGGTTTTGGTGCCCTTGCCAATGAGCGAGTGAGCGATTTACAAACCCTACAAGAGAATTTAATTCGTTCGCATAGTAGTGGTGTAGGTTCGCCTGTTCCAATTCCAATTGTTCGTTTGATGTTGTTTTTAAAGATTGCAATGTTTTGCAAAGGGTATTCTGGAGTAAGTTTGGAGTTAGTAGAGCGCTTGATAGAGTGGTTCAACAAAGGTTTATATCCTGTTGTGCCTTGTATGGGTTCTTTAGGAGCTAGTGGCGATTTAGCACCTTTAGCCCATTTGGCTTTACCTCTTTTAGGAGAGGGGGCACTGTGGTATCAGAACCGACGTATTAGTGGCACTAAAGCATTGGAAATCCTTCAAAAGAAACCTTATAAACTACAACCTAAGGAAGGATTAGCCCTTATTAACGGCACCCAATTTATGCAAGCCTATCTGGCTTATGTGTTATTGCAATTAGAAAAAATATGGAAAGCCTATTTGTATACCGCTGCTTATAGTTTAGATGTTTTTCTTTGTCGCTTAGAGCCTTACATGCCTGAAGTACAAGCACTACAAGCGTATGAAGGACAACAATACATTGCAGAGCAGATAAGGGATTTATTAAAAGATTCGCAGTTACAGCAATTACCTCGTCCTGCAGTTCAAGACCCTTATAGTTTTCGTTGTATTCCTCAGATTTATGGGGCTGTTTGGGATACATATCAACGGGTTAAGGAACAGTTGTTAATAGCAGTAAACGGTGTTAGTGATAATCCTGTTGTTTTGTGGGAGCGTAGGCGTTTAGCGCCTACAGCACACTTCCATGGTCAGCCCTTAGCCTTAGCAGCAGACCAACTCCGTATCGCCTTAGTAGCCTTAGGAGCTATGGCTGAAAGAAGAATCTATTTACTACTTAGTGGGAAACGAAACCTTCCGAAGTTCTTAACGGCTAATCCCGGGATAGAATCAGGCTATATGTTATTGCAATACACAGCAGCAGCCTTGGTAAATCAATTACAGAGTTTAGCGATGCCTGTTACACCTTTTTCTATTCCTACTTCGGACGGACAAGAAGATTTTGTTAGCATGGGAGCCAATGCGGTATTGAAGTTATACGAACAGCTTCCGTTGTTGCAGCGGATTCAAGCGATAGAGTGGATGTGTGCTCGCAGAGCTCATCACTTTAGAGGGAATTACCACAGCGGCAGCGCCATAGAAGTCGCTATAGCACAACAAGACCTCCAATTTAAAATCCCTGAACAAGACCACCCAAGCGACACCCTAATAGAACAAATCGTCCAGTTCTGGCAGTATAATTAGCACTATGCGCTTGGTATTGTTGTGGACGGGGCTTACAACTTTATTAGCTACCAATCCTCAGGTGTTAAGTCACTACCTTAATAGTCGTTTTGCTCAAAGGGACCAATTAGTGGGGGCTACGGACTTTTATGGTAATGCGTTATTTGTTTGGCGCAGCTATAGGGAGGGAGCGCTCTATCCTCAACTCTACGGACAATGGATAAGTCTTCAAGGAATGTTCCCTTGGGGAAAACAAGGATTATTACTTAATGAAGAAAGCGGCTATCCCGACCAACCCCAACTCTATACCTTAAACGACCATACTTTTTTACTGCTTTATCTGCTTCGTACCAAAGAAAAGGTGTTGCTACGGATGCGAATGATAGACCGAAGCGGTAGAGTCTTTCCTGCTAAAACCTTTCCTTTGCCTCATAAGCCATGGAAAACCTTTAGTGCTACCCTGGTAAATCGGCGTTATCTCTATATCGCTGCATGGCACGATAATAAACCACAACAAATTTACCTTTATTATTACGATTTAGAAGAACAAAAAGGATGGCAACAAGGCATTGTCGTTGCAACAGCAAACAGCCTTTCCCATGTTCGTTTTTGTATGGCAACTCCACTCTATTGTGTGCTTGCATGGGAACAATTTGAAGAAGGAACGTGGTATACCTATTTAAACAAAATAGACAAACATCAAGCCTTTGTTTGGAAGCCTCAAGGAATTCGTTTAACCCTTCCTAAGCATCCTTTAAGCACTCGAAACGCATCGGTTATCTCTGATGGCTTTGGGGGTATTTTAGTAGCTTTTGAAGTCTATCAAACCAACACCTTTAAGCAAGATATTTACATTGCACGAATTTCTGCAAAAGGAAAAATCGTTTATATCAAACCTTTGTGCCATTATTTAGAAGCTCAAGAAAGACCTTTTTTATTAAAACAGGGAGGTAAGGCGCTTGTATTATGGATAGATTTTCGGCAGCAGCGTCCTGCGCTCTTTGCGCAACAATTTCGAATCACAGATGGAAAACTTCAATGGCATTCAGTAGGAATTGAAGTTTGCAATAGCCGATACGAACCCCAATCTTACCAAGTTGTTTATTACCCTGTTTTTCAGTATGCTTTATTAGTTTGGCGAACAAAACGAGGACAATTGTATGGATTAAAGCTAGAGCAGGATTTAAGTAATGTAGTGCAGCGAAAACCTTTTTGGCTTTCGGTAGAGGCTAAGCAAGTAAAGCGTTTTGTTGTGCTTTCGGATGAACGAGGTGGATTTTGGTGCGCATGGATGAATGCAGATGGGATGCAGGTACAGCGTTATAATGTCCATGGCTTCGCCCAGTTTACTCCCGCTGAAGGAAAAGCTTTGGTTCAACCGTTACAACAAAATAAAGTATACATTGGGCAACATGCTGCTGTGAAAGACCCTTATACGAAACGCATTTATGTTGTTTGGCAGGACTTTAGAAACGGAGACAAAGACCCTGATTTTTATTGGGCGTGCTTTGATAGCACAGGTAGATTGCTTTGGCAACCTCAGGGGCGTCCTTTATTAGTCCAAGAAGGAGTGCAAACCCAACCTGCACTCTACCCTTGCAAGCAAGGCGTATTATTACTATGGATTGAACAAAAAACCATTAAAGAAAATCGTTTGTTTGCATGGCTTTTAGATAAAGAGGGGTATCCGTTGTGGGAGAAACCTATAGTGGTATGCGATGCTCCAGGCGCACGATTGCAACCTAAAGCCCTTATCCTCCAAGATACTTTTATTATTTACTGGACCGATACCCGCTCTATGCAACAAACAGGATTTGACCTTTATGCACAAGCACTCTCTTCTACGGGCATCCCTTTATGGTGGTACAATGGCATTGCTTTGGTAAAAAAACGCGGCTTTCAAACCGATGCCCATCTACTACGTTTGCCCAAAGGATGGCTCTTGGTATGGATGGACGACAGCATCGGATACTACCAATACCACTTCCAGTGGATAAATCCTAAGCGTTTACCTGTTATAGAACCCTTCCAAGGAAACATCCTCTTTCCCGCTTGGAGCCATCAAAGAAACTTATCTATTCACTTGTATAAAGATAAAATCTTATGGCTGTGGAGTGATGCCTCCTTAGGAGAGCAAAAAACACAAGTTTTTATGCAGGTAACGGATTTGTCTTTAAAGGCTTTATTACGTTCGCCTGTGCGAGTTGCGCCTGTTGCTGCTAAGCAAGTAAACCCCCATGGAGTTTTCTTAGATGATAACCAAGTGCTTGTTCTTTGGAACGATAGCCGAGAAGAATACCTCAATGGCTATTTACTCTGTGCACAACAACTACAACTAAATCCTCTAAAACGGCTCTTAGGTATGCAAGGAAACATCTTAGGAAAGTTTTTAAGACCTTTTACCCGTTTTCAGATTGCCATGGGTTATAGACCTTTGATTGCTTGGGAGCAACAAATAGAGCAGCATTATCAGGTGTTATGGCAGGTCTATGGTGGTCGTAGTATTCATGCTGCACGAAGAGAGACGTATCATCAAGCGCTTGTTTTTGCAACATGGACCGCCCATAGAACCCCTTTATTGATTTGGAAACGTTATGAAGAGCACCCTCAAAAAAGCACTCATATCTTCTATCAAATGTTTCCTGAGCCATGAAAACCATAGAATCGGTCGGTATTATAGACCCTTATTCGCCTTATCATGGGCAATGTTGTGATGTGGTGATAGAAGCAGGACGGGTGGTAGCAATACAACAAAAAAAAGATAAAATTCGGTTTTATCTCTTTCCTGCTTTAACCGACGTGTTTGGAGAATATAATGGATTGTATTTCCCTGAACGAGAGACCCCTGAACAATGGAAACAAGCAGCATTATCAGGCGGAGTACGTTATGCAGGCATCTATGTGCCTTGTGAAACAACCCCAGAACTTTTCAATGCCTTACAACAACAGCTACGACAACAAGGCTTCTACATCCGTTGTTATTTACCCAGTGTGGATACTCAAGGACGTATGGCACCGATTTTGCAAGCTTATCATAAAGCGGGGATTAAACACGTCTTTCTTCCTTACAAGCCTATTGAAGATACCCGTTTATTAACGAAGTTGTTGCGTTATTTAGGTCCGATTGATGGCACACTTTTTGTTTATGTTTTTGATAGGGGGCGGTATGCGGAGGCAGTGGCATATGAGAGCGCTTTTGCGATGCTGTATGGTTTAGAAAGCGCGCCCTTTGTTGCGGAAACAAGCATCATAGGGCGGGTGGTGGAGGTGTTGCGTTACACAGGAGGGAAAGTGCATTTCTCCGGAATCGCCACAGCAAAAGGCGTCGCATGGATTGCCCAAGCAAAAAAAGAAGGACTTTCTATCACTGCAGATGTGCCCATCACGCACTTATTGTACGACCAAACAATCCTAAAAGACTTTGATGCCCGTTATAAGTTTGCTGTCCCCTTAGGAACGGAGGAAGATAAACAAGCCTGTTTACAAGGCTACTTAGACGGTACCATTGACTTTGTTGCTTCTTACCATGCCCCAAGAACCCCAGAAGAAAAACACCACCCTCTACCCCAAGCTCACTTTGGAATCGCTACTTTACATCAATTGGCTACTACTGTCTTCACTTTAGGATTACAACATCAGTGCATAGATAGCCTTATAGAACGGCAAAGCTATCAGGCCGCTGCCCTATTAGGTTTTGAACCACAGCCTTTTAAAGAAGGCTGTGACCTTAAAGATTTCTTCTTTTATCATCCTGAAACTCAACAAATCCAACAATGGTATGCATTTACTTAATGAGACCCTTCATACGCCAGTGCGACTACAAATCATGGTTCATTTAATGCAGCACCAAAAAGCAACTTTCATGGAACTCAGGAAGGCATTACAAATAGGGCAAGGCAATCTCAGTACCCATTTGCGACGCTTAGAGCAAAAAGGATACATCTTTATAGAAAAAGGATTTAAAAATCGCAAGCCTGTTACAACGATTCATCTTACCCAAGAGGGTAAAAAGGCTTTTTTAACTTATATCGCTCAATTACGTTCGCTTTTAGCACCTTTTTTATGATACCTCACATTTGAAATGGCTTTACGATAACGAATATAAAAAGGCAATCGCTCTAAAAGATGTTGTTTGTTGTTTAATTTTTCTAAAATTTCTCATATTTTGACGATTATAAGTCTCACTCTCTAAAAGTTTTGGTTTGCAAAGATTTTTTTTGTTAATTTTGTGGCGTTAAAAATGAAAAGGCTATGCAACATGCGTTAGAAGAGCTACTGCCAGTGAAGTTAAAGTATTCTTTGCCGGTAGAAATGGAGACGGTTTACATGTACATAGCCCGGCCGGCGTTTATGGAGCAATGGTTAGCCGACAGCGTAGATGTTGAAGAGGAAGATATTTTTGTTTTTCAGCAAGGGGACAAAAAACTTCGTGCTCGTTTAGTGCAAAAAGTTCCTGGGCGCATGATAAAGTTTGAATGGATAGAACATCCTGAAAAACAAGGAAAAAGTTTAATCTTTCAAGTAGCACCTTGCAAGGAAGAAGAAGAGGGATTAACGACCCTTTACGTTTTTGACTGTTGCTATCAGTTAGAACAAGAGATTTTAGCAGAGGATTGGAATAAGTTGGTAGAGAAGTTATTGCGTGCCATTCAATCCGACTCTTGAGGCAGTTTGCCTCCTACCCCTTTACTATTTCCCCCCTGTATCGTGGTGGACGCTCGTCTACCATAGTAAAAAGATCCTACTCTATAAGCCTAAACGACTATCTAAGCAATCCTATTACTATCGTTTTTATATCAAAGGAAACCAAAAAATAGAAACACTTGTCATCCCTTTAAAACGAAAAACCATTTTCAGAGCAGAACCTCAGATTGCCTATCAAGAACCATGGCAAAAACAACATTGGCATGCTATTCAAACCTGTTATCAAAAAAGCGCTTTTTTTGAACATTACTTTGAAGATCTGAAACAATTAAGAGGTCCACAACCTTTTCTATATGCATGGAATCTTCAATGTATTCTTTTTTTACTGCGTGCACTCCATCTTGAAGAGAAACTATTGCTGTCACAAACCATCGCAAACTACATCCATTTGCCTCTTCTATATCCCCGATTACCTATAAAACATAGAAAAAAAATACCGTGGCTGGAATTAAATTATTACCAATTCTTTGGAGAATTCGCCTATGATCTCTCTATTATAGATGTTTTAATGCATTATGCCTTAGAAACCCGCCTAATTCTAAAAAATAGCTTCAAACCAGCGTTTTTTCGTCCTAGTGAACATTTTTATAGGATGCAGTGGAAGGAAGTACTAAGTAGCGGCTTATTACGATTCCCTGCCTAAGGAATTTGGGTGCATTAGTTGGTGTATCTAAAAG
>WFXK01000346.1 GCA_015490695.1 Bacteroidota bacterium
GGTATATGGAAGCGGACGCATCGCACCCGATACATTAATTTTACCGGCATTCCACATAGAATACCCTCATTTACAATTGTTGCAACAACTTTCTATTTACCAACAACAGCAGCTGTGGCAAATTCATTATCAAAGCACTTTTATCAATAATGATTTTTTAGCCTTTTTGCAGTGGTTCTCTCCTCGGATGGCAAATCAATTAAAATTGCTTTTGCAGTATCCTATTATGCGAACAGGAGCACAACTTACTGTTTCTGGCGTGGTGCATTGGGATAGTATTCCTCGTTTCTCGTTCATGGGTTCGCTTCAAAACGGTTATTGGATAACCCGTTCTACAACGCGCCTTCCACAAATTACCCGCTTACGACTCCAATTTGTTATGAATGATTCCCTATGGAAACGCAGACAATTAACTTTGGAAAACTTACATTTTTATTTAGATAAAACTTTACTAAGTGGCTGGATACGCTTTCCAGACTGGCAAAAAGACACCATAGAATGGCATTTACATGGCAATATCGCACTAAAACATTTTGCGCGTTATTTTCCAATGTTTCAACATACAGCAGGAAAACTAAACTTCTCTAGCTACTACAAAGGAAAAAGAACAGGACTTTATAACCGAAAAGCCTTTGAACAAAGCCAAACATGGGGACGACTCCAATTTGAAGAGGTTCAAATCCCTCGTTGGGAAGTCTCTGCATTAACCTCTACAGTGCTTTATGATACCACAGGCATTTATATCCAACATCTTAAAGGGAAGTGGCAACAACATACCATCACCCTACAAGGCTTTATGCCTTATTTAATTGCTTTCTTATGGAACTTCCCAAACGTTCCGCTTAAAGGAAATTTTACGTTAAACATAGATTCCTTAGTGTTCAAAAATGCTCAAAAGTCTTTCGTTTCGTTTGCTTTACCTGAGGACAACGATGTTAAAATCCAGTGTACTATTAATTACTTCCACAGCGATAGAATCGCTCTTCACAGCCTCAAAACAATTTTACACCTCAAAGGCAAAAGATTGTATATTGCCCAAGGGAATTGTTATTTTTGTCAAGGTACTTTGACCTTGCGGGGTAGTTTAGATGCAGAACACCTTTATGCACCGCGTCTGTTTTTACAATTCCATCTTCGGAAAGTTCGGCTAAAGTGCTTGTTGTATACCTTTTATAATTTTAAACAAGATTTCATAACGGACCAAAATGCCGATGGTTATTTATTCACAAAAGGTAGTCTTCATCATCGTTTTACTACTTCGGGATTTGATTTTTATCGTAGTCAATTACATCTTTATTGGATTAAAATAGAAGAGGGGTCGCTTAAAGACTTTTTGCTTTTAGAACGTTTTGAACGTTTTCTACCGGTAAGTTTTCCCGATACGGCTTATTTTGACGTTTTAGGACGTCAATGGGTTTTACAACGGGGAAAATTACAAATTCCTTATTTGCGTTTTTATAGTAACTGGTGGGATTTCTTTTTGACAGGCTATCATACCTTAAAAGGAAATCTTTTTTACCGCGTGGTGGTATTACGGGCAACTTATAGGCGGAAGCGTAGTAAACCCCATGTTCCAGCGTTCCCTATGCGGGTCTTTATCATTGAAGGTAGTACCCAACATTTTAGAATCCGTTACGATACGCAAACAGGGTGGAAAAACTTTATTCGTTGGTTTTCATTTGCAACAGGATAAAAAGTTTTTATACCTTTGCACTGCGATGCGCTACGTTGCTTTGCTTCTAAGTCTGTGGTTTAGCGTTCTTACACAAGTGCCCTGTGATGATACCCTATTGCTTTCTTCACAACATCAAGTAGAAAGCTATTGTGTACATATCAATGACCATACAGAGCATTGCTCACCTTTGTGTTATTGTCATTGTTGCCATAGTCCTGTTGTAGCAGTTGTGTGGTCTATGCCTGTGATTGTATTTCTCCACGTATTCAAAGAATTTAATTATCGTATTTCTGTAGGACAAGAGGTTATTACGCCTATTTGGCATCCACCGAAGGCATAAGGGGAATTTTTAGGTTTTTCCTCTGACTTTTTCCTTTTTCTCACTTTTTATTCTTCCCGCTTAATCCCCTTATGCTATGATAGATAGAATTATTCATTTTTCTATACGGAATAAGTTGGTAGTGGGCTTTTTCATTGCCCTATGGGTTGCATGGGGACTTTATTCAGCAAAACATGTAGCCATAGACGCTGTACCTGACATCACAACAAACCAAGTCCAAGTCATCACAAGAGCTCCAATGTTAGCAACCCAAGAAGTAGAACAATACATTACTTTCCCTATAGAAATTGCTTTGGCAAACTTGCCCGGGATTGTAGAAATCCGTTCCATCTCACGATACGGACTTTCCGTCGTTACTGTCGTTTTTGAAGACGACATGGACATCTATTTAGCAAGACAATTGATTTCAGAACAATTAAAAATTGCAGAGGAACAAATTCCAAAAGAGTTCGGTACCCCTGAATTGGGTCCTATCACTACAGGGTTAGGGGAGATTTATCAATATGTGCTTTATCCTAAGGAAGGATATGAAGACCGTTATTCCATTATGGATTTGCGAACGATTAATGATTGGTTAGTACGTAGACAATTAGCAGGCATCCCCGGCGTGATTGAAATCAATACTTGGGGCGGTTATTTGAAACAATACGAAGTAGCCATAGACCCAGAAAAATTACGAAGTTTAGATGTCACCCTAAGTGAAGTGTTTGAAGCATTAGAGAAAAATAATAGCAATACGGGTGCGGCTTATATAGAGAAAAATTATCAAATGTATTTGATTCGTGGTGAGGGCGTTGCAAAGACCTTGGAAGACATAGAGAATATTGTTGTAAAAAACGTCAATGGTATTCCTATTTTGATTAAAGACATTGCGCAGGTTCGTTTTGGTTATGCGCCACGTTACGGAGCAGTAACCCGTAACGGCGAGGGAGAAGTCGTTGGTGGCGTAGTCATGATGCTCAAAGGAGAAAACTCTGCTGCAGTCATCCAAAGAGTCAAAGAAAGGATTGAAGAGGTCAAAGCCTCCTTACCTGAAGGCGTTGTCTTAGAAGCTTTCTTAGACCGCTCCGAACTGGTCAATAGAACCATTAAAACCGTCATTACCAACCTTACTGAAGGAGGACTCATTGTAATTTTTGTTTTAGTGTTAATCCTTGGAAACTTACGAGCGGGATTCATTGTAGCATCGGTGATTCCATTAGCTATGCTCTTTGCTTTGGGGATGATGTATTCCTTAGGTATCTCTGCCAATTTGATGTCCTTAGGTGCCATAGATTTCGGGATTATTGTGGATGGTTCTGTGATTATTGTAGAAGCAACGTTGTATCATCTTCATCGTTATTTTGCGGGCAAGGTGCTTTCTCGGGAAAAGATGGACCAAGAGGTCTTTAATGCTGCAAGCCGTATTCGTCGCTCTGCTGCCTTCGGAGAAATCATCATTTTAATTGTCTACTTTCCTATCATGGCAT
Organism: Bacteroidota bacterium; assembly: GCA_015490695.1. Lineage (GTDB taxonomy): Bacteria > Bacteroidota > Bacteroidia > SpSt-205 > S141-50 > S141-50. The sequence goes on from WFXK01000346.1 coordinate 3,485, forward strand.
TAGTCGGTATCGAAGGAAAACTTTTTAAACCGATGGCACAGACCGTTTCTTTTGCACTCACAGGTGCTTTAATCCTTTCTTTGACGTATGTTCCGATGATGAGTGCGTGGTTGCTTTCTCGGCGCATCCCACTTCATGAGAAAAAACCTTTTTCAGAACGGCTTATAGAGTGGTTGCAAAGGCGTTATCGTCCTGTGTTAAAAGCCGCACTGCGCTATAGAGCACTCACGGTAGCATTAGCCTTAGGGCTTTTTGGTGGCAGCCTCTACATCTTTAGCACCATGGGGGGCGAATTCGTCCCTACCTTAGAAGAAGGAGACTTGGCACTGCATCAAATCCTTCCTCCAGGTGCTTCACTATCCCACAGTATTGAAGTCTCTCTAAAATTACAAAAACTTTTATTAGAAAACTTTCCTGAAATAGAACAAATCGTAACAAAAATCGGAACGGCAGAAATTCCAACAGACCCAATGCCTGTAGAAACAGGTGACATCATGGTAAACATGAAACCCAAGGAAGAGTGGCGCTATCCCGACAGAGAAATGATGTTTAGAAAAATGGAAGAAGTTATGAAAGCCGTTCCTGGAGTTGGATTTGTATTCTCGCAACCTATTCAAATGCGATTTAATGAACTGATTGCCGGCGTAAGAGAAGATATTGCCGTTAAAATCTTTGGAGAAGATGTAGAAACGTTATATCGTTTAGCTAAAGAAGCGGAACGGATTATTAGAGAAATCCCTGGGGTAGGGGATGTTAAAGTGGAGCAAACCACAGGACTGCCTCAAATCGTCGTTCGCTATGACCGCGCTAAATTAGCCCAGTATGGATTGGACATCGCTACTTTGAACCGCTATTTACGTGCAGCCTTTGCTGGAGAAAAAGTCGGCGTTATTTTTGAACAAGAAAAACGATTTGATTTAGTTGTTCGCTTTTTGCCTGAATATCGCAAAGACATCTTTTATGTAAAAAACCTTTATATCCCTCTTCCTAATGGCAACCAAGTACCTTTAAAAGAAGTGGCTTATATTGGCTATGAAATGGGACCTATGCAAATTTCCCGTGAAGGAACAAAAAGAAGAATTTACATTGGTGTCAATGCCCGGGGAAGGGACACAGAAAGCCTTGTAGAAGAAATAGATAAGCGCTTAAAAGAATCGTTGGACTTACCCCCAGGCTATTACATCCGTTATGGTGGACAATTTGAACACTTAAGAGCAGCGAAGGAAAGGCTTTCTATTGCGGTTCCCGTCGCCTTAGGACTTATTTTCCTGTTGTTGTATTTGACCTTTAATTCTGTAAAGTATGCTTTACTTATTTACACGGCGATTCCTTTAGCAGCGATTGGAGGGATTTTATCTTTATATTTGAGAGGTATGCCGTTTAGTATTTCAGCAGGTGTTGGTTTTATTGCGTTATTTGGTATTGCTACCTTAAACGGCATTGTATTGATTGCTTATTTTTCTGCCTTGAAGCAACAAGGGATTCAAAATGTTTATCGTCGGGTGTTAGCGGGCACGGCGGTTCGTTTCCGTCCTGTGTTAGTAACCGCCTTAGTTGCCGCCTTGGGCTTCTTACCTATGGCAGTCTCTACTCAACCAGGTGCTGAAGTACAACGCCCCTTAGCTACCGTCGTCATCGGTGGACTTATCTCCTCCACCTTGTTAACCTTAGTCGTGTTGCCCGTGCTATACGTCTGGAGTGAAACTTGGAAGTTCTCCTTAAAATGGAAAAAAGGCGCTACAATTCTCCTACTTCTTTTAAGTTTCAATGCTTTTGCTCAAACAGAAAAAGTTTTGTCTTTGGAACTTTTAGAAAAAGAAGTAATGGAAAACTATCCTTTACTGCAACAGCGCTACTTAGAAATTGAACGACGTTCGGTGTTAGCAAAAAACTTCATGGAACTACCTGACCTTCAAATTTCTTACGGAAAAGGACAGTTTAACACGGAAGTTTACGATTATCAATGGCAAATCACACAGAGCATAGATATTCCTTTGCGTTATGTTCGTCAAACTCGTTGGAAGCGTCAACAGGTAGAAGTAGCGCGCTGGCAATACAGAAGTGATGTGCAGTGGTTCGTTTGGAAAGCACGAGATGATTATTTAGAATGGCGTTATCGGGAGGCGCAAGTAAGGTTATTAGATTCCATGGCGACACTGCTTCATGAACTTTATCAAAGTGTTGAGCGGCGTTATGACTTAGGCGATGCTACTGCTGCCGAACGCCTCTCTGCCTACAACACCTATCAACAACGACTTTTAGCCCTACAACAAGCAAAAGCCCAAGAAGCCCAAGCAAAAAATGCTGTAATACAATGGTTAGGAGACTACCAAGGCGAATTAAAAGCCAAAGAACATTATCCTTGGTTATTGAATTTGCCTTTACAAGATAGTGCACAGATAGCGATGCATCCGTTATTGCGCCAACAACAAGCACAAATCGCTTCGCAAAATGCCTTTTATCAATGGCAAAAGACCCAATGGATGCCTCAAATTTCCGTTTCTTACTTTAATCAAAGTAATGACGGAGCTCCTAACTTCGTAGGTTATTACTTAGGCATCTCCTTCCCACTTTGGTGGCTTAACTGGAAAACCCAACAACAAGCCGCTAAAGTCGCCGTACAACAAGCAAAAAAAGCCTATGAACAACAAGAAAGACAACTTAAACAAATGTTCAATACCTACTATGCAAGACTAAAAAGCTACGAAATCCAATTAGAATATTTCCATACACAGGGGCTAAAAGCTGCAAGAGAACTTCGCTATTTTGCCCTAAAAGGCTATAAAACAGGTGAACTAAATTATGAAGCCATGCTCATCTTTCTTATGCAAAGCCTCTCTATGGAATTACAATATTTAGAAGTCGTCCACCAATATAATCTTACTGTCTCGGCTTTATCTTTTTTACTTCAACCTTTAACAACTAAAGAATAGCGTGCTATGCGTTGGCTAAGTATTTTATTGTTTTTTGTGTTGGCTTGTCGCAAGGAGGTTACCGAACTACCTCCGAATAAAGAAGCACATCATGAAGAAGCGCACGAACATGAAGAAGTCGTCCTAACGCCTGAACAAATTCAATTATTAAATATTCGTACCCGTCCTTTGGAGTATCGTACTTTGAAGAATACAGTGAAATGTAATGGGGTTTTACAGCTACCCCCTCAGCAAAAAGCCACTTTAAATGCTTTGATTCCAGGCAGGGTTAGGGCGGTTTATGTGATAGAGGGCTCGCCTGTACGCAAAGGACAAACCTTAGCCCTGCTGGAATATCCCGAATTGCTCACCCTGCAATCAGATTACGTAAGTACCATCGCCCAATTGGCTCAACTAAAAAAAGACTATGAACGAAAAAAACAACTTTATGAAGATTCTTTGATTGATGCTCGTACTTTTCAAATTGTAGAAGCGCAATACAAGGCTACCTTAGCAAAGAAAAACGCTTTAGAAAACCAATTACGGCTTTTGCATATCAGTCCCGAACGCGTTGCAGAAGGGAAAAATTACGATGCCGTTCCTGTAATCGCCCCTATCAACGGTTTTGTGCAAAGAGTAGAGGTGAACATCGGCTCTTACGTGCGTCCAGGACAAGAATTATTTGAAATTACCAACAATGCGCACATTCACATGCACTTAAAAGTTTACGAAAAAGATATTGGGAAAGTTCGTCCGGGGCAAAGGGTATATTTTCGGGTGACTTCTTATCCTGATACCTTCTTTGAAGGTAGAATTTTTGCCATTGCAAAGTCTTTTGAAGCCGATTTACGGGCGGTGAATGTGCATGCAGAGATTCATGAAGCCCCCCCTTATGTATTGCCCGGCATGTATGTAGATGCACGTATCGTAGTACAAGAAGATAAATCGCTTGCTGTTCCAGAAAAAGCTTTAGTAAAAGATGGTGACGATTATTACTTGTGGTTCTCCGCTAAAGAAGACGGAAAACAAGTGTTTTTGCCTGTCCCTGTACGTGTGGAAACCAAAGATATGGGGTATGTAGCTGTAAAACCGTTAGAAAAGATTCCTGAGGACGCTCAAGTGGTTGTGGAAGGAATGCATTATTTACAAGCGCAGCGAAAGATGGCAACAGTAGAGCTACATGAACACTAAGGATGGAGGGCTTTTCTGTATCTTTGCCCCCCGATGCCTAAAGACCCTTCTATCCAAAGTGTCTTAATTATCGGTAGCGGACCTATCATCATCGGGCAAGCCTGCGAATTTGACTATTCGGGAACCCAAGCTGCTAAAGCCCTAAGAGAAGAAGGAATAGAAGTAATTCTATTAAACTCCAACCCTGCAACCATCATGACCGACCCCATTAACGCAGACCACGTCTATCTACTTCCCCTAACAGTAGATAGCATCCGCTCTATCTTGGAAAAACACAAAGTAGATGCTGTTTTACCTACTATGGGAGGTCAAACTGCTTTGAACCTATGTGTAGAAGCAGCAAGAGAAGGATTATGGGAACAGCATGGGGTTCGGGTAATCGGTGCTGACTTAAAAGCCATTCAAACAGCGGAAGATAGAGAAGCGTTCAAAAAATTGATGATTCAATTAGGCATTGATGTTCCTCGTTCTAAGATTGTTCGTTCAGTGCTTGAAGGGAAACATGCTGCCCAAGAGATTGGGTTTCCTTTAGTTATTCGTCCATCTTACACCTTAGGGGGAACAGGCGGCGCTATTGTATGGAAACCCGAAGACTTTGATAAAGCCCTCTATCGGGCATTAGAAATGAGTCCCGTCCATGAAGCCCTCATAGAAGAAAGCATCTACGGCTGGAAAGAATTTGAATTAGAATTATTACGAGACCTCCAAGGAAACTTTATTGTCATTTGTACTATTGAAAACTTTGACCCGATGGGCATCCACACAGGTGATTCTATTACAGTAGCGCCTGCTATTACTTTACCGGATGTGGTCTATCAACAAATGCGAGATACTGCTATTAAGGTCATGGCATCCTTGGGAACCTTTGCAGGAGGGTGTAATGTGCAGTTTGCTCTCCATCCTGAAACCCATCGCTTAGTGATTATTGAAATCAATCCCAGGGTTTCTCGCTCTTCTGCACTGGCTTCTAAGGCTACAGGCTACCCCATCGCAAAAGTCGCCGCTAAATTAGCCATAGGCTATGCCTTAACAGAATTACCCAATCAAATCACGAAAACAACCTCGGCTTTTTTTGAACCCTCTATTGACTACGTCATTGTTAAAATCCCCCGTTGGAACTTTGATAAGTTCCCCGGTGCTGACCCCCACTTAGGACTACAAATGAAATCAGTGGGGGAAGTCATGGCTATCGGTAGAACCTTCAACGAAGCTTTACAAAAGGCTTGTCAATCCTTGGAAATCCGTCGTAATGGCTTAGGTGCTGACGGAAGAGAAATCCGAGACAGAGAATTTTTATTAGATGCACTAAAACATCCAACTTGGTATCGGCTCTTTTATATCCACGATGCCATCCTCTTAGGAATCCCTCTCTCTACTATTGAA
>WFXK01000347.1 GCA_015490695.1 Bacteroidota bacterium
AGCCAAAGGATACGGTGCCTCAGGTTTATTACAGCAAGCTTGCGATCCCAACAGCTACTTTTTATCTTCTTCTAACTGGGGCAGAGTCATTCTTTATTTAGCAGCGTTTGATTCTTCTGGGAAACGTCTATGGGGTACATATTTTGGAGGTAGAGGTACTGATGCACAATCTAAGCGCTCTCCTATCGCGCTAGACCCTTATGGAAACTTGTTTATCACTGGAGAATGGAATCCCAAGCGGTCAGCCAATGTGTCTAATTATCCTTTAGTCAACCCTGGGCCACCTACTTTCTTTAGAAACTTTTGGACAGCAAATGATGAAGGTTTTATGGCTAAATTTCTCATTCCTGATTGCATGTGTGCTCAACCTATATTGTCTATACCCTTGCGGCAATTTAACGGCGTTTGCCAACAGGGAAAAGTCGTCTTAAATTGGGAAGTTCCTGTTTCGGACGACTTATCAGGGTTCTTTGTAGAATATAGCATAGATGGGGAACATTGGCAAGAATTAGGTGAAGTTTCTGCATACCATTCTACCTTAGAAACCGAGTTTTATCGTTTTGAACTTCATGAACCACCATGTTCCGATTGCTATTATCGTCTAAAACGCATTAGTATTACGGGTAGAAAAGGTTACATTGGTCCTTTACGAATTCGTTGTGAAGAAATCCTTCAATGGTACTTCCATGAATTGCCCGTACAACATTTCCTAAAAGCTACCTTATTGGTACCTGAGAAAGGGTGGACCACTATAAACATCTATGATTTACAAGGGCAAAAAGTTGCTTTTTATGAACAATGGTTAGAGGAAGGTTCCAATTTCATTGGTTTAGATGTGAGTCATTTATCTGAAGGAACTTACATTGTAGAAGTAGTTTATAAAGGAGAACAAATTAGAAAAACCTTTCCTATTGTGCGTTAATCATTCGTTGGGGATTGCTGGGCAATTGCTGAAAGTCCCCGAGATACTTTCTCGGGGACTTTTTGTTTCGCTATGATAACCTTACCTCCATGCAGCACTTATCAACAACGAGGAACTCTTACACTTAGTATTTCATATATTTGGTTATTGGGTACTTAGGAAATTATTAAAGTTTTCGCAAGTTTCCGAAATAGAATTAAATCAGAAGCAGGCACGCATTGTGTCTACCTACCATCTATGAAAACGCTGTGCATGAGGACCACCTCGCCCCTGACGACTTAAATGTTTAATCAAAAACTGTTTGAATTCCTGTTCTGCTTTGTAAAATCGTGCTATTTTCTCCAAAGGAAGCACTTTCTTGAACTCCTCATAATATTTTTTATCCAATTCCAGCAATGCCTCTCTATAGCGAAATCCTTCTTGGATAAGCTGTTCATAATCTTTGTTAGTAGGATTATCTTTTTCCCAAAAGTTCATACGGGCTTTTTGCCATTGTCGCCATAGCTGTTGCTTTTCTTTACTATAGCGGTCATAAATGGGCCAAAAAGCTTGGGCTTCTTCTGGAGTAAGGGATAATTTACGGGTCAAATAAGCGATTTTAATCGCCTCTATGCGTTCTTTGGGTCCATGCTGCGCCCACAACAAAACGATACTACCTGCCCACAGGGCAAATATAACTGCCTTCATCGTTAAAAAAGTTTTAAGTTGGATAAAAATTAAAATACGATGTCGCTTTCGGGGATGGTTTCTATACTTTGTTCCCCCTCTGCTACACCCAGCTTCTCTGCAAGCCCATCCAGTAAACTATCAGAAATTGCCGTATAAAGTTCCCATTCCTCAATCGTCTCACAATGAGTGATTAAATAATGTTCACAATCTTTAACAGTAACTAACTGCTCTACAGGTACATCCCTCCCTATCTGCGATAAAGCAACAAACCAAAATATTAGAACCATCACCATCACGTAAAAAATGCGTTTTTTACTTCGTTCATATCGTTCTATCCGTTTCCAAACTCGTTGTTTAATGGTTTCGTAATTCATTTTTCAAAAGTTTTTTCAGTTTTTTAATTGCATGATGATAGGTTGCTTTAAGGGCACCTATGCTTAATTGCAGCTCTTGGGCTATTCTACGATAGGATTTCCCTTCTAATTGTCGCATAACAAACACTCTTCGCTGCATCGGTGGCAATTGCACCAAACAAGGCTCTAAATACTGTATATAATCCAAAAAGTTTTCTGAAGGTTCCTCCTCAACAGCAAGTGCCAAGGGCAGCGTAGAGCGTTTTCGTTTATAATAATTCACCACTTCGTTTCTTGCGATGCGCATAAGCCATGCTTGTAAATGACTTTCATGATGCAGGGTGTGAAGTCCCTTCCATGCTTTGAAATAGATTTCCTGAACAACATCCTCAGCATCTTCTTGATTGGCAATGCGACTCATCACATAACGACTAACCTCCTCAAACGTCTCTTGCATCCATCGCTCAAAAGCCGCTTTTTGAACCTGTCGGTGTCCACTTAATAGCTGTTTTAAAATCCGTCGCATGGCATTATTATAGACTTAGGAACCCTCCTCTTGGTTTAATGGAAAATTTTCTTGAATCGCCTTAGTAAGCATTTTATAAACAGGGATAAAATCGGGGTCTAATCTTTCTAAGAGGTCAATATGGAGCTGAATGGTGATTTCATCTCTTCGTACTGCCGGTCCTGTTTGAACTTCCGCAGGAGAATTTTTAATAAGGGCATTGGTAAAGTTTTTGATAATAAGCCACGCTATCGGCTCAAAAGGCATATCATTGGCTTTAGCCCATTGATAGGCTTTAGCCCATAAAAAATTAGCAAAATTATGGCTGACCGTAGCACATAAATGATAACAAGCCCGAACAACATCATTAGCACGAATAAAATTAATCTTTTTCCCTGTTTCTTCTGTTACTATCTTCAATATACTGAAAACCTTTTCATTTTCAGTGTTGCCTAAAACATACAGATGTTCATATAAAAGGTCATTAGACAACCCTTTGACTAAGCTTGCCATAGGATACCAAACGGCTCTGTTAGGGAGTTTTTTATCTAAAGCACCGAGGGGAACCATGCCTGCACAATGAACAATAATCGTATCTTTATGCCATTGACGCTTCGCCATTTGTTTCGCATAGGGACTAATAAGCCTATCGGGAAGGGTTAAAAAAATAATTAAAGGAATGTCTGAGGGGAGTTCCTCCCAATGACGCACGACTTTGGCTTTTTCGTGTTTATCTAAGGTTCTGCTGACAATCCATCCTAAGCGGTTTTGGAATAACCGTGCTAAATGCCAACCTACGTTCCCATAGCCGACAATCGCTATTTGATGCGGTGTAGCAGCAACTTCCTTCGCCATACCCCTGTATCGTTTTCTATAACTAAAAAGTAGCTACCTGAAGCGAAAGAAATCAGTGGTATCCGATGTATACCACTATCTACCGCCGTGATATAGACAAGTTCTCCCGTAACATCATATATTTTAATGCGAGTCCGTTGAGGTGTCTCAATAACAAAATAATCTTCAGCAGGATTAGGATAAATTAACGGTAAGGTTGCTTGTGGCTGTGCTGTAGCAACCACTTTGGTAACAGTCGCTTGGTTCACTATCCAATTATTAGGGTCTACAACCAAATTGTTCACAGTAAAGCCAACAGGAACCTTAAAGTTTTCTATGTTTTGTGTTGGTGTGATTTGAATCAAGCTGTCTTTAGTTCCTTGTAATAGGATTTCAATCGGCGTGGAAAAGAAGGGAGTTACCGATGGCATAGAAGTTGTTTGGTTAATTTGTAAGTAAAGAGTATCGTTTTGTTGGTACCATTGAACATTATAGGTGGGATATCCTTCGCCGTAAATCCATTCATCAAAGAAGTTTTGTAAGTTTTTTCCCGTTTGTTGTTCTACGAATTGTTGGAATTGTGGGGTGGTGCAGAAGCTATCTTTGAATTGGATTTGGTAGTTTTTTAGGGTTTGGAAGAATAGACTATCGTTTGCGATGAGGTATCGTAGGGTATGGATGGCTGCTGCACCTTTTCTATAGGTAAGCCGAGCGTTAAAGATACGGTTTACGTCGGTAAGCATGGCATCAGGCACATAGACGCTCCCACCGGGTTGACTCATGATGTCGTTATGCATGTCTTGCAGCCATTGGTCGGCAGTAGCGCTGTCGCCCGCACCCCATATCGCTAATAAAGAAAGATAAGTAGCAAATCCCTCATTAAGCCAAATGTCGTTCCATCTGCCGCAGGTTACATTATCCCCAAACCACTGATGGGCTAATTCATGTGCTGTGAGCCAAAAGGTAAAATAACCTTGCGTGGTCATCGTTTGATGCTCCATCCCACCACCAAACGGCGCCATACTATGACCATACTTCTCCTGTGCAAACGGATATAAACCAAATAAATCACTGAAAAATTCCAATAACCACCCCGTGGTATCTATTTCGTTTTTAAAAAAAGGTAATACGCCGGGAACATCATAAAGATAGTTCATCACCAAAATAGGCACACCCTGTACATTACGAACAAAACTATATTCTTGATAGTCACCAACCGCTACAGAAATCAAATAGTAAGCCATGGGATAGGTGCTACGCCAATGGTAACGAACCTTATTTCCTAATGGCGTGACATTAATAAGGATACCATTAGAGCCCACTTTATTGCTGCTATCCGTTGTTACAATCACGTGGACTGAATCGGTCTTATCATTTAACTCTTGTTTACAGGGGAACCATCCTGCAGCATCATAAGGCTCTGTAAGGGAATAAGTGATTTGGCTACCCCAAAATTGGGAAGTTTCATTATAAAGTCCTCTTACAGCAGTTCCATGATAGTGAATAGTGACGGAAAACACTTGGTTTTGAGTTAGATTGACAGGGAGTTTAAGAATACGTTCACTGCCTGCAGTGGATAAATTAGAAAGTGGAATCTTTTGGGTGTTGTTTAGAAAGATGCTGTCTATTTGCATTAGACTGTCTAATTCAAAGGCAAAGGTGTCTAAGTTTGTTGTTAGTACACTTGCTATGATGGTAGTGTTGCCAGCAATCCATGTGGTGTCGCGTTCTATTTGGAGGTCTAAGATATAGCTATGAATGTCGTAGCGGTTCATGAGGTCACGATGATAAGGAGAACCAATTTGTAGTTGAGTACGTAGATTTTTACAATAGATTGCGTATGGATTTTTCTTTTGGGCAAAGACAACTAAGGCGAAGATAAGGAGTAATAGGGCTTTTTTCATGGCTTCAAAGATAGGCTATTGGTGCGGAAAGAGCAAGTTTTGTACTTTTGTGGTTGGAAAAAAAGAACGTTTATGTATCCAGAGCATCTTGTTGCGCCAATGCGGCAGGAGTTAGTTGAAGCGGGGTTTGAAGAGTTACGCACCCCAGAAGAGGTAGAAGCCTTTTTAGATAGAGAAGGCGTATTGTTTATCGTTATTAACTCGGTATGCGGTTGTGCAGCTGCCAGCGCACGCCCAGCAGCCATCATGGCTTTAGCCCAAAGCCCCTATAAACCCGACCATATCGCTACAGTGTTCGCTGGCGTAGATATTGAAGCAACGAAGAAAGTAAGAGAATACCTTTTACCTTATCCTCCTTCTTCCCCTTCTATGGCACTGCTTAAAAACCGACAACTACTACACATGATTGAACGCCATGAAATAGAAGGCGTACCCGCAGAAATACTAGCGCAGCGCTTAACTCAACTTTTTGAACAATACTGCAAAAAAGATTAAACAGGCTTTGCGTGTTCAACCGCAATCACAACACGGTTATTAGAAACCTCTAAAATCCCTTCTGAAGTTTCAAAAAGAAGTTTCTCCTCTTTTTGCTCCATAGTAGAAGTCCCATCTTCTTGGATTTTCTTTCGTTCAAGAGAATGGATTTTAATTTTCCCTTTCTGTAAAGTAGAAATAAAGGGGGCATGATTATAAAGAATCTCAAATTTTCCTAAGAAACCAGGGGCTTGGACACTTCTTGCA
>WFXK01000348.1 GCA_015490695.1 Bacteroidota bacterium
CCCTTAGGCTTCACCCTAGGCGCCTTGTAAACCACCCCCTTTAAACAACCCATCAACGACCGCAATTGATTCGTAGAAACCTCCCCTAAGAACACCACCGTAAAATGCCACTTCTGCGGCAAAACCCACTGAAACCCCGCAGGCTTTGAATCCCTATCATATAACGTATAAAAAGTCTCCAACGACGCCTTTAACGCCTCAGGCAAAGGAAACCCAATAAAAAGCCTTAATGTCTGATACGCCACAAAACACAAAAATAAAACTTCTTTACACCCCCTCACAAAAACACAAATGATATCCTAAAAATCTTTTTAAAAACCCTAAAACCCTATTGTAATGCTCCACACATGCGTTATAAGAACGAACCACAGAACGAACCCGAGGGACAATCCTACGACGATGCTCATTGTTAAGCCACTGATACATCGCTGAACGATAAACCTCAGGATAAGAACGAATAACGCTTTCTAAATCCCGCCATTGACGATATAACCGCTGCTGCAACCCTATATAATGTACCATCTGCTCCCTACCCCACCCATCCGATGAAAAATGCGCAAGACTATCTAAAGTCCTCCTCAATCCAATAAAAAGGGAATCTTTATACGGAATCTCCTTAATAATAAATCTTAAAGCCCGTTCCATCCATTGCCGTTCCCTATCTTGCACCTGTACCATAGCCCTAAACCGCTCTTTACACTCCCGCCGTAAAGGAATAATCTCATTGAAAAAATATCCTACACGTTCCACTATTACAAAAACACAGAATAACACAAAGAAAAATAACGCTAAAACCTTAGAAACCCGCTTCATTAAACCTCAGAAAATAAAACACTTTGATGAATACAACGAAACCTTACTCGGATTCCATACACCTCCTCTAAAACCGCTATGGCATCTTTTAATTTATCTTTCTGAAAATACGGCTCTTTTTTGCAATAAATATTCAGCTGATAAACCCCTTTTGCAATAGGCGTTAAGGTAAGATGATGTACTGCATTGTCGTGCCCTCTGTCTAATTGGTCCGCCACACGCAACAAAGGGAACAACAACCACAGTTTTTGCCTATCTTTTTTAGAAAGCTTCCTAAAATACTCATGCCGATGGACATCAGGCAAACTTTTACGATGATAACGAACTAAATTACTCAATAACAAAAGGGCTTCTTGAGAAAAGCCTCTCAAATGACTATTCAAAATAATATACTGCGCATGCTTGTGATGTCCACTTCTATGAATAAAATAACCTATATCATGCAACAAAGCAGCATAGAATAAAAGTTGTCGTTCTGTAGCGCCTAACTGATGTAGTGGAGCCAAGGCATCAAACAATAATAAACTCAGTTTGGCTACTTGCCAAGCATGCTGCTCATCCACTTGATACTTTTGCATCAATGCCTTAACGGCTTCTTCCTGCACTGTCTCTCCTTGGGTTAAAACAGGAAAATGCTCTTCTATGTATTGAAATAAAATTCCTTCTTTTAGGGCATAAGACGAAACTATCAGCGGCGCCTTCGGAAACCATTGCCATAAAAACGCCATTAAAATCGCACTTGGAACAATCATATCTACACGAATGGGCTCTAAACCTTTCATTTTTAAACGCTCTTCTTTAGTAGAACACAAAAGCGTTTGATAAAGCGGTAAAAAATCTTCATAAGTAATTTGATAATGATGAATTTGATTCGCAGCCGAGGTCTCCTTTTTACGATACGCAATCATTTTCCCAATGCTTTCAAAAGCCCCCGAACTACCTATCCACAAAGAAGGCTGATAAATAATCATTCTGTCTTTTAAGAAAGCTAATTGTTCATTGAAATAATTCATGAGTTGCTGAGCATAATCGGGATTTACAGGGTCAGGTAAAGGGAATTTTTTAAGAAGGTTTGCCGCACCCATAGGCATACTATTTAAGAAAAATGGTTTTTCTTGGTTTCCAATAATAAACTCCACAGAGCCCCCTCCAATATCTACCATCAATGCTGTTTTAGAAAACTGAACCCCGTTCTTTATACCCAAATAAATCAAAAACGCTTCCTCTTCAGCAGTTAACACTTTTACCTGTATTCCTGTGCGCTGATAAATCGTTTGTAAAATCGCTTTTTGATTCTTCGCTTCTCTAATAGCACTTGTTGCACAGGCAATCACATTGGGAATATTACGGGCATGAATGACATCTTGAAAAATCTCCATTGCTTCTAAAGCCCGTTGAATCCCCTGCTCCGTTATATATCCCGCCGCATCTTTATAAAAACCCAATTCTACAGCAATCTTGAATTTATCCTTAATAAAAAAACTGCGGTCGTTGTTAATAATAACTTCTAAGAAATGGAAAGTATTCGTACCAAGGTCTAAGATAGCCAAATGTTTTTTACTCATGGAGCAACACTGGGATAAAGTAAATCAATATCCATGTAATCCAGTTGGAAGAGTTCTGCCAAGCTGCGCTGCGTAACATAACGATGATAAGTATAAATTCCACTACGAATCATTGCATCGTTTTGAATCGCTTTTTGAATAGAACCATGTTGATGGATTTTTAAAATAAGCGGACTTAAGATATTGCTTAATGCAGCAGAAGCCGTACGAGGAACTCTGGCAGGAATATTCGGCACACAATAATGAATGACCCCATGCTTTATAAAAGTAGGATTACGATGATTAGTCACTTCACTGGTTTCAACACAGCCGCCTTGGTCAATAGAAACGTCAATGATAACACTTCCTTCTTTCATGTTTTGTACCATTTCTTCTGTTACAATCACTGGGGTGCGTTCCCCTCTTTTATAAATCGCTCCGATAACTACGTCCGCTTCCATAACGCACTGCGCAATGAAATCAGGACGGGCAATAGCCGTATAAATAGATGTTGAAAGATTTTGTGTCAATCGGCGAAGTTTATAGATTTCTAAATCTAAAACTTTAACAACAGCCCCCATGGCTAAAGCGGTCTTACAAGCATGATAGCCTACAGTCCCTGCACCTAAGATGGTAACAGTCGCAGGTGGAACGCCCGTAATCCCTCCTAATAATAATCCCACACCTCCACTATGGACCGATAACAGCTCTGAAGCGATATGAATAGCACTAATCCCTGCAATTTCACTCATAGAATGCACAATAGGATACCCACCCGCTTCACTTTGAATAAACTCAAAACCGATGGCTGTAATCTGTTTTCGCATCAATTGTACTAAATACTCCCGCTTTAATGACCCCACATGAACTGCAGAAATCAAAATTTGTTTGGGTTTTAACCATTGGGTTTCTTCCAAGGACAAAGGAGCAACTTTTACAATCAAATGGGCTTTTTCGTAAAGCTCTTCCGTACTATAAGCAATTTGTGCACCTTGTTCTATGTAATCGCGGTTGGTATATTGGGCTCCTAAGCCTGCATTGTGCTCTACATACACTTGAATACCATTTCGTACCAATAATCCTACTGCTTCTGGATTAAGAGCAACTCTATGCTCTTGGAATAATCGCTCCTTAGGAACTCCAACAATTAACTGCGACTTTGGTTTTTCCTTTTTTACTGGCTGCTCCAAGGGAACAGGAATATAAGCGAAAGAAGAAGCCGGCTTTCCTTCTGACATGGCAAAGCAAATCTATGAGAATTTGTTTATACTTCCAAAGTGTCTAATTTTGAGGCACTAACAAGGGGCTGCAATGGATACCTTGTATGCTATCGTAAGGGCATTAGACCCACAAGAACGCAGAATTGCCCTGCGCTACTTAAAAACGATCGCAAAACAACCCGATGCCCCGATGGTAAAACTATTCCAATGGCTATGTAAACAAAATGGCGAACCCGATTATAATAAAATCAGTAAGCGCCTCTACGGAAAAGAAAAAAACACCTCTGCCTTTAAGGTCCTTAAAGCACGCCTAAAAGAACGCTTATTGGAATTCTGGGCAATTTCTGCCCGCTACGATGACCTCGCCCTCATCCGTAGAAAATACAAACCCTACGAACCTGTAGCTAGAGTCCTAATCGCCGCAACCCTGCGAAAACAAGCCATCTATGCCGAATTTCTAACTTTAAAAGGATTTCGGGACGTCGCTATAGAATACTGGAAACGCAACTTAAAAATCGCAAAAGAATACGCTTTAAGTGCTTATGAATTAGAAGCACTGACTAAACTTTTTGCCCTCTATGTAGAAAAAGGAGAAAAAAAATCCTTAGAAGACCTACAAAAACAAATCTTTTATGCTTTGGAAAAATATAAAACTGACTTACAAGCCTACCACTATTACGAAACCTATAAACTTTATTACTATAACAAAGCACAACGAGAAGCAGGAAAACAATACTTAGAAAACTGCCTAAGGTCGCTTCAAGAGGCTTTACAGCGTACTCCCGATGCTGCAATCGCCCAATTTAATTATTATTTAATGCAATGCCTTCTTTACCTTATCCACCCTAATAAC
>WFXK01000349.1 GCA_015490695.1 Bacteroidota bacterium
AACAGGCAAGGGTGAAATCGTGCGGTAAGAGCGCACGCATAGTGGGGGCGACCCCGCTATGGGGCGGTCCCAGAGGCTGCAAGGCCAAGTACACCGGCGCTTAAGGGTGCGCCCGCCCAATGCCGGGGGGTAGGCCGCGTAAGATAAATGACGGCATCAAACAGAATCGGGCTTACTCCTTACCTCCCTCCTTCTTTTTTAAACCATCTGCCATTAACTCTAATGCTGACGCAAAACCGCTTAACTCCAAAGGAAAGAATAACTTAGAAGACGGACTCTGTGCTATCGCCTTTAACGCTTCAAAGTATTGCAATAACAACACAGCACTATCAGGTGTTGCCTCTTTTAGCAAAGCTAATGCTTGTGCATGCCCTTGGGCTTCTTCTATTAAACGCTCTTTAGTAGCTTTTGCTATTAACTCCATTGCCTTAGCTTCCCCCTCCGCTTTCAAAATTTGCGCTTGTTTTACCCCTAAAGCTTTCTGTATTTGTGCCTCCTTAACCCCTTCAGCTTCCAAAATCATTGCTCGTTTCTCTCGTTCTGCCTTCATCTGCTTGTGCATCGCTTGCATAACATCTGTAGGAGGATCTATCCGCTTAATTTCCACGCGGGTAACTTTCACCCCCCAACCATCGGTAGCCTCATCTAAAACCGAACGTAATTTCGTATTGATAATCTCCCGACTAGTTAAGGTGTCATCTAAACTAAGTTCTCCAATAATGTTTCTTAAGTTCGTTTGCGCTAAAGCAATTGCAGCACGAACAAAATTAGACACCTTATAAGTAACATCCTCAGGACGAACTACCTTGTAATAAATAATACCATCTACGGTGACAATCACATTGTCTTTGGTGATAACTTCTTGGGCAGGTACATCTACCACCTGTTCCCTCAAATCTACTCGGATGATTTTATCCATGAAGGGAATGATGAAGTGGAATCCGCCTCCTAAGGTCTTTACATAACGCCCTAAACGCTCTACAATCCCCGCTTGATGTGGACGAATAATGACAATGCTGCGGTACAGCAGCAAAATGAGAAATAAAATAATAAGGACTTTAACAACAGTCATCGCTATCGAAAGTTTAGTCTTCAAGCAAAAGTAAAACTTCAAAGTGGTTATCAAAACAATAAACAGATAGTTATGTTTCAGTCTGGAACCAAAGGCTTCCTTTTTAGGAAACTACAGAAACTCCATAAGTTTCCCTTGGAGAAATATTCGGAAAAAACGCCGTACCTGAGATTTCTCGTTTGTGCACGCAATAATAAATATAGCACAAACACAAGCAATGTAGAGACTACATGTTTAACTCTAACAACACCTGAAATTGTAGCAGCGTAAAATGAAGCAGTTCCAAAAACATGGTGATTATCACCAGTTTATATGCTTTAGTGAACATGAAACGAACTACTTATATGAAAAAAACTTTTTTAATTTTGTTAACATCATTGCAGGAAGGAATTAGTAACGAAATGAAAATGGAATGAGATGAAAAATAAAATGATACTTTTATTAAACTTTGCCTTAGCCCAAACATGGGCACCTGTGGGGACGATATGGCAGTATGATATAGCGGCTTATCAATTAAACATTACAGGAGACACTTGTATAAGGACAACAGTACAAATGGAAATTACAAAAGACACTATGATTCAAGGGATGCCATGTAAGATTGCAACATTTTCTTTATCTCATTTTTTATATTTTCCCTTTGAAAAGGTGATTTTATGTGAAATGAATAATAAGGTTTATCAATATCAAGATGGTTCTTTTAAGTTGTTATATGATTTTTCTGTACCTGTAGATAGTTATTGGGTGAGAGGGGCAGGCGATACGGTGTGGGTAGATTGGGAAGATACGATAGTGGTCAATGGAGTTGCATTACGACGAATATGGATTCACGAAGATGATCCTGTAAGGGATGCATTAGGGAACCCTATTGTAGAAGGAATAGGCAGTTTGAAGTTCTTTTTACCCGTTACAGAGAAGCGCCAAGAGTGTCTTGTTTATGATACTTTGGGGTATATAGGTTTGCGTTGTTTTCGTACGACTTCGGGCACATGGGGTAGTTGTATTCAATTGAGACGTTCTGAGGTACAAACGCAGCAGATACGTTGCTATCCCAATCCCTTTAAGGAGGGCTTTTATGTAGAAGTGTGGCTTCCTGCTGTTACGTTCACACTTTACAATAGCGTAGGGAAGCGATTGTATGAAACATCATTACAAAGAGGTATTCATTATATTTCCGTTCCTTGGGACGCTTCAGGAGTTTACTTTGCTGTTTTTAATAATGAGAAAAGTCGTTTTAGTAAAGTCCTTTTAAGGAACTTAACAGAATAAGCAATGCGGTGGATAATATTTTATATGGTGATTGCCGTAGGATATGGGCAGCAGTGCCGTTTTTACGATATAACGTGGATTCCTTCGGATTCTGTGTTGACAGCGCATTTAGGGATAGCAACGCCATTAGCTCGCCGTCCATGGCCCTCTGATGTTTTTTGGAGTTGTAAGCGCTATCTTCGTCTATGGTCTCAGTATCATCCTTTTCCTTCTTTAATTTTATCTGATAGTTCATGGGTTGTAACGGGATTGATAGATACGACTTTAGTAGTTTTATGGTTTCAAGGTGATTCATTGATTCGTACCCAACAAATAAGTGCTGTAGGTGGGGAAGGGGTTATAGCGGCAGGATGGTCCCTTTTATCTTATAGCGATTCTACTTTTCTTGTACCTATGTTGCTTAGTGACGGGTCTTTGGCGGTTATAGAGATAAGCGAGCAAGGCAACATTTATCATCAATGGCGTTTTTCTCATTCTGATTGGTACCCATGGAGTCATCCTGTTTATGATTTGCAAATTCAATTAGTGAAAACTCAGAAAGGATTTAAGGTAATTCATTATCGTCGGTATCCCTCTATGGAGAATGCTTCAGAGTGCAAGGCTATAGGCTATTTTATAGAACTACAAGATACGACTTTTTCTATTCAAAAAGGGAATTACGTGGAGGGATTTACGACCGTGGAGGGAGATGGTTTGATGGCTATTGAGCCGATAGATTCTATGGGTTATCTTGCTGTGTACGGCGGTACGTGGGGACCAGGCTGGCTGCTTTTAGATAGTAGTTGGAATGTACAACAAGCATTTCGTTTTCATTATAGCTATAAGGAGTACGAAGGGATTTCTTACCTGTGTAATATTTGTTTGCAGGGACGCTTTCAAGGGGTATTGAAGACAAACGATGGCTATTTGTTCTATGGATATGTTCCTTATTATCACGATAACAGCGATATTTTACTCATGAAATTAGATAATAATTTTAGCGTTCAATGGAGTAGGGTTATAGGGACGCCATGGCATGATATGGTTTTTGATGTTATAACTAGTGGCGATGGAGGGTATATAGTAATGGGATTACGTCTTTATCGTGAAGGGTTTTACTTTCCTAAGGATACGATGGAAGATAGGGGGTTGGTTGTAAAGGTTAATAGTTCAGGGGTTGTAGAATGGATACGGGAATTACCTCAGATACGGATGGTTACAAGTGGTGTTGTGAAAGATTCTACGTTGTTGCTTGTAGGTGTTAATCAAGATGAGCGATTGGTAATAGTGTCGTTAAATTTACAAGGAGGGGGTTGTTGTGTTGGTTCTATTACGGAGTATTTTGTTGTTCGTCCAAGGATAAAATTTATTTCCCAGAATGTGGTTTTTCAGTTGTTGAGTACAGGAAATTTATCAGTACTTTCAGGAGGAGTTCTCGCCCAATTGGTTAATCTTACAGCAAAGGGAATTAGTTGTCCATAAACGGCATTGCTATGCGGGCTTTATTGTTCGTAATAGGTTTGGGATGGGTTTTTGCCCAGGTTTCCGA
>WFXK01000350.1 GCA_015490695.1 Bacteroidota bacterium
ATGCAACTACGTTGGAAAGCAAGTTGGGGTCATGATGCGGCGTATGTTCCTTGGGGAGTGGTTGCTACAGAAGATTCAGGCTGTATTGTGTACGGTTGGCGCATGACCACAGACCCCAATGACCCCAATTTCGGCTTTGGAGACGCCTTTCTATGGCGTATAGACAAAAACGGCAAAGTGGTCAAAACCTTGGGTTCAGTCCCTCCTGCGATGTTGGTTGTGTACCCTAATCCTGTAGAGGATTATTTTTATGTTCGTGCACATAAGGTTCCTTTAGAACGAATTGTTTGCTATGATGTTCAAGGTTGTTTGATTAAGGAGTGGAGGCGTTCTGATTGGGAGAAGATAGACAAGGATTTATGGCGTGTAGGGGTTTCTGGACTTTCCTCAGGGGTTTATTTGCTGCAGTTTTAGTCTATTGATGCATTATCGTTTGGTCGTTAGGCAGAAAAGCAAATTGTTTTTAATTTTTATAGGGGATATAGAGATAATGCTTGTTGCTATTAGGCTTTTAGACTATATTTTATTAGTGAAAGTCATTTGTTTTTGAAGTGTTATTTGTAACCTTAGGGGGTAATTTTTCCATGGTGTTTGGGGTTGGAGCTTGCAATTTTGCGGTGTGATTAAAATGGAGTGCGTTATGGCAGGGAAACGTTTGGAAGTAGGGAAGAGCGTGTATTGGTTATTGAGGGCAGTAGAGGAGTTAAAAGGTAGCAGGGCAGTCGTTTTAAGATCGGTTTTGGGACAGGTGAGAGAGTCGCGCAAGAACTATGAGTGCTTAGGGAAGCTGAAGACACAGTCTTATCGGTTACTTTACTATTTAATGCATTATTTAGAACGCGAGGGGTGGATAGAGGTTGAGCATGATGGTAGGCTTTATTTGAGTGCAAAGGCGAAGGAGTGGTTGAGTGCTTATCCACAGGGGTTTGAAGTAGAGGAAGAGGCATTGTATCACTTGACCTTTCCCTTTCCTTTGTACATGCGTCTTGTAGAACTTTGTAAGGAGTTAGAGGAGAGGATTGGGATTCCATTTAGGAGGCGTTTGGGGGAACATTTTTTAGAGCGTTTAGCCCAAGCGCAGCCAACGACATTGCGTCAGTTGTACGGTATGGAAGCGATTCCCAGAGGTGTGCCAGAGCGGTTTTGGTTAGAGGTCGTTAGGGTAATAAGGCAGTGGAAATTAGAGAGACAGGCGCGGCAATTGCATCAGAAGGTGCGTTCGTCTGTAATAGAACAACTATGTGCACTAGTGCAACAGGGGGTTGAGTACAAGGTCATAGCTAAGGAGATGCGCCGTAGAACGACGACCATATTGTATTGGATTGAGCTGCTGTACTTAGAAGGGCTTGTGGACTTAGGTACTTGGTTGGAACAGCAGGGAGGCAAAGAGCGCTTGATGCCTGTTATAAGGTACTTTCAATGGGCTGAACACAAGGCAATGCGCTTAGCGAAGCGGTTGTTTAGAAAGTGGAGAGAAGAGGAGCTCTTTTTGGCACGTTTGTGGTCCTATGTAGCCTGAGGGCATTACGCCCTCAGGCTGATTAACATTGTGATTTTTATTACAAAATTTTGCGATATTTTATAAACCTTTTACTTTTGCCTCTATGGATAAGCGATTTGCGTCGGTTCATTATGCCCATTACTTGCAATTGGATAAGATTTTAAATGCTCAACATTTGCGCAGTGGGGAGGTAGGTGAGCCTGCTCACGATGAATTGCTGTTTATTATTGTTCATCAGGTTTATGAGTTGTGGTTTAAGCAGATTATTCATGATTTGGAGTCTATTATGGAGATTTTGCGCAGACCTATAGTGAGTGAGGAGGCACTTGGGAGGGTAGTCAGCCGATTACGGCGCATAGAAGTGATTTTAGATTTAATGATTTCACAGATTACTTTGTTAGAGACAATGACAGCTTTAGACTTTTTAGAATTTCGGAATTATCTTTTACCTGCTTCGGGGTTTCAGAGTTTTCAATTTCGTAAGATAGAAGTTTTATTGGGTTTGGACCCCTCTCAGCGGATCACTTATCAAGGAAAGGATTATAAGGAGTCGTTTACGGAGGAGCAGCAGCAGGAGTTAAGGCGATTAGAGCAATCGCCTTCTTTATGGGATTGTGTAGAGCGGTGGTTAGAGCGTACGCCTTTTTTGGAGTTTGCCGATTTTCGTTTTTTACAAGCGTATAAGGAAGCAGCGAAAAGGATGATTGAGGAGGAACGAGAAGCGATATTACAGGCTTCTGCTATAGACGAGGAGCAAAAGCAGATACGACTTCAGATGTTAGAGCAGATGGAGCAGTATTTTTCATTAGTATTGAGTGAAGAAGGACATAGAAGGATGGTAGAGCAGGGGCGTTGGCGTCTTTCTTATAAAGCGACCTTAGCGGCGTTGTTTATTCATTTGTATCGTGATGAGCCGATGTTGCAGATGCCTTATCGTTTGTTAGCAAGTTTAGTAGAGATAGATGAACGTTTAACCTTATGGCGTTATCGTCATGCTCAGATGGTTCGGCGTATGATTGGGAAGAAGATAGGTACAGGTGGTTCCAGCGGTTATGATTATTTGATTCAGACTGTAGAGCGTCATACGATTTTTTTGGATTTTGCTAATTTGACGACGTTAATGATTCCGCGTTCTGCTTTACCACCTTTGCCACCTGCTTTGAAAAAGGCTTTGAATTATCATTTTTATGCTATAAAGGATGGAGGCGTATCCGCTTAGGGGGTATAGGGCTTGGATAGGAGGAGGTAGTAAAGGTATTGGGTTTGCTTGTGCTTGTGCTTTAGCGGAAGTAGGGGCAAGCGTTACGATTGTTGCGAGGGATGAAGCGGCTTTGCAGCGGGCTTATGAGCAGCTACCAATACCTTTGAAGCAGCAGCACTATTATCTTGTTATGGATTATGATGAGCCACATGCAGTAGAGGAGCGTTTGAAAGCGCATCTTGATGAATTGCAGCAAGGGTATCACATTCTTATTCACAACAGCGGGGGACCGCCTTCAGGTTTATTGGTAAACACTCCTGCCTCGCTTTTAGAACAGACCTTTATAAGGCATTTGAAGACCCCACATATTATTACTCAATTGCTTCTTCCTTTCATGCAGCAAGTAGGTTTTGGTAGGATAATCAATATTTTATCTACTTCTGTAAAGCAGCCGATTCCGCGATTGGGGTTATCTAATGCGATACGGGCTGCAGTGGCGAATTGGGCGAAAACGCTTTCTATGGAAGTAGCGATTTATGGGATTACGGTAAACAGCATTATGCCTGGGGCGACCAAAACAGAGCGGTTAGCGCAATTGTTTGAAGCGAAGGCGAGGCAAGAGGGCGTCTCTCCGCAATTGATTGCAATGCGATGGTTAAGACAGATCCCTGTGCGGCGTTTTGCTGAACCCGAAGAAATCGCCGCCGCAGTACGCTTCCTATGCCTACCTGAAGCAAGCTACATAAATGGCGTCTTATTAGCCGTAGACGGCGGACGTACGGTTTGTCTTTAAAAATTTTTCCTCTACCTTTGCTTTTCTATGCGATACTTTTATTGTTTATTACTTATCGGCTTGCTCGCATGTAAAAGACCTACAACGACCTCAGACCCTTTACCAGAAAACACCCCTCCCAGTATTACCCGAATCCGACCCAGTACTATCGGCTACAGCGATACCGTGGGCGCCACAGTAATCTTAGAGTTCTTATTAGCCGACAACGAAGCCCTGAAAGGATGGAAATTAAAAGAAATCCAACCTACAGATACTCTCCTTGCCATAGACACAACGCTTTATCCTAAAAAACAGGTTTATAAACAATATCGTTATACTATTCCCAATTACGACACCCTGACCCGAATCCGTCTAAGAGCATGGGTGTATGACCATGAAAATCTTGTAGATAGTACTGATTATGAAATTGTTGTAGACTTTCCACGGGACACTACTCAGCCTTTTGCTTTGTTGTCTTATTCCAATGACACGATTTACAACCGATTATCTACTACAGGGAAGTGGGCATTTAATTTGCTATTAAGGACTAATGTTACGGGCAATGATGCTGCACGAGATATTAAAGAAGTAACAACTCAAAGCGGAACTTTTGCTAAGCGTTTTACCTCTCCTAATAATAACTATCAGCCTGTCTTTGTAGTATTTAACGATAGGCAGCTGAATTGGAATCAATTAACTTATAACGTTATTCATCAAAGTTTTTCTATTGCGATTCCTCAGGATACTACGCCACCTTTGAAAGTAGGAGATATTGTTTTAATTCGTTTAGCGTATCGTGAGCCTTGTTGTCCTAATGACCCTCAATATGCTGCTATTTATATACGTCAGATTGTAGATGATGGCAACGCAAGTGATGAGGATTATATGGTTTTTGATTATAAGCGCAGTTATAAGCCATGAGGCATGGGCGCAGCTGTGGCAGCGACCTCAATTGCGTTTTGGTTGGAGTATAGGCATTGGTGGTGTCTACTTCCCCCTGCGTTTAGCTTTGGACTTTCATAAAGGAACTTGGAATTTTACTTTGGCGCCTGATTTTTTCTATTTATCCTTAGGACTGCGTAAGCGCTTTACTTCTTTGCGTTATTGCGCAAATCCTTATAGCCGCTTCCCGAGGTTCTATATCGCATTGGCTTATCAACGCACCTGGAAACATTCACAACGCTATTTCAAAGAAACTACTTTGAAGCGTTTTCAACTTTTTTCTTTGCTAATAGGAATTCATCAAGATTTAGATTGGTTGCAAAGGACTTTTATAGAGGGAGGTATAGGTATAGCTTTAGCACATCTGCGATATTTAGAGCAAGAAGACAAAAGTCGCATTTATCCGATGATAGAACTGCGGTTTGGTTATGTGTTTTATAGGCGTTCAAAGCGTTTACAGCGTTTACCTATTAAAACACCTATTGTTGAGGAGGAACGGCAAAAGATGCTTTTAGAACAGCTACCTACGGCATCCCAAAGCAAGGAGTATAAACGACAAATGCGTCAAGAGCGAAAGCAACGTAGAAGACAGATGCGGCAGGAGCGCAAAGCACAATAATTTAGAAATGGACATTATAAGTTATAAAAGGAATAATGTCAAACAAATAGATTTTATAAGCACGTTGTATAGTGGGATCGTTTTTGTCTCGTTCAAAGTAGTAGCTCCATGTATTTCGGCGACGGTAAGCGTTGTAAACACCAAAAACGATGCTATTATGCTGTTGTTTAGGTTTTTTAAGTCCTAAACGCACTTCAGCAGAGAGGTCTAAGCGGTGATAGTCGGGTAGGCGATAGTTTCCTCGTTGATTATAGATGCCGATTATACGTCCATCAATTTCGTACTTTCCTTCAGGTAAGGTTACAGGTTGCCCACTTAAAAAGACCCAGATTGCAGAGAACTTCCAGCGCTGGTTGAGGCGATAACTAAGCACAATGGAGGCATCGTGTCTTCGGTCGTTGAAGGGGGGATAGGGTTTGCCGTTATTGATGCCGGGGATTTGCCAGCGGGTCCAAGAAAGCGTATAAGCAATCCATCCTTGCCATTTTCCTGTGCGTTTTTTTAATAAAAACTCCATGCCGTAGGACCATCCCTTACCGCTTAAAATATCTTTTTCGTAGGTGGGGTCTAAATACACTTGGGCGAAGGGGCGGAAGTCTATTTGGTTTATCATCCATTTGTAATAGGTTTCTATACTCATTTGCCATTGGTGGTTTTGGAAGTCTTTGAACCATCCTAAAGCGATTTGGTTGGCTTGTTGTGGGGGGACTTTATCGGAGCTGGGCATCCAAAAGTCAGCAGGGGTTCCCACAGAGGAATAGGTTGCCGCTTGAACGTATTGGAAAGTACGGGCATAAGAGGCTTTTAAAGCATTGTTTTCATTGATACGCCATCGCATAGAAAAGCGGGGTTCTATTCCCCAATAGTCGGCAACGCGTTTCCAAGGGGAGATATAAGCGGTATCGGAAGGGAAAGGGTCCTCTATACGCCGAAACGTATAACGCTCTAAAGGACCATATAAAGCAAAATAGCTAAGGCGAACCCCATATTGAAGAGCAAGCGCCCTGCTTATTTGATGGCTTGTGCTGCAATAAAGTCCGTGTTCCCCAGCATGACGTTTCGGTACTTCGGTAGGATTGACGTTACTAGAATCAGATAAAGGAATGAGTTTTCCAGGGGTAAAAAGATGGTAGGTACCTTGATAGCCGAATTTTAGTTGAATGGCATCACTGAGGAAGTAATCCCAGTCCAGTTTTAGGGTCCAGTCTTGGATACCTGAGCGGTAGAGGAAGTGGTCATCTACGCGTCGGTATTCAAAGTCGTAGTTATAGCGGCTAAAGATGATAGAGGTGTTTAGAAATAGGCGGTCGTTAAAGAGGTGGTTCCAGCGCAGGGTAGTGGTTGCGTTGCTCCATCCCCAACCTAGTTGACCTTGTACAAAGCGGAAGTCATCTTTGCCGAAGTACCCAGAAAGGTAGATGCGGTCTTTATCGGAGAATGCCCAAGAAAATTTTGCGTTGAAGTCATAGAAGTAAAGGACGTTTTTTCTTACGGCTTCATTAGGGGCGAAGCGTAGGAATTGTCCTGCGTAAGCGTAGCGTCCTGAGAGCAGGAAAGTTCCTTTTTCTTTTTTAATCGGTCCTTCTATCATGGCACGGGAGGCTAAGAGTCCGATAGCGGCATGGAATTGGCGTTTTTGGCGATTGCCTTCTTTCATTCGGACGTCTACTACAGAGGCTAATCTGCCACCATATTGCGCGGGGAAGCTTCCTTTGATGATTTCAAAGTGGTTGATGGCATCGGGGTTGAATACTGAAAAGAAACCGAGGAAGTGCGCGGCATTATAGACGATGGCTTCGTCTAAGAGTACTAAATTTTGGTCAAAACGTCCTCCTCGGACAAAGAAGCCACTTTGTCCTTCCCCTGCACTTTGTACTCCAGGCAATAATTGTGCCATTTTTAATACATCGGTTTCTCCGAAGAGCACAGGTAGGGTTTTAATCTCTTGGACATCTAATTGTAAAGCGCCCATGCGGGTATCTTGCAAGGCAGCATCAGGCTCTTCGCTCTCAATCACTACTTCCTCTAAATACACAGCAGAGGGAATAAGTAGGAAATCGTGGCGAATGTTTTGATTTAAAACAATTTTAAAGGTGTCGTTATGGTACCCTAAATAGGTAGCAATAAGGGTATAAGTACCTTTAGGGAGTCGTATAGCGTAGTAGCCGTAGGCGTTAGAAAAAGCGCCTTTTCCTGTTTCTTGAACCTGGATTTGAGCACCGATAAGGACTTCTTGGCTTTGTTGGTCCTTTACATAGCCGCTAATAGTGTAGTATTGGGCTTGAAGAAGGATAGGGATAAAGAGAAAATAGCGGGCTTTCACCATGGATGGACAAAGTTAACAACATTTTCCCCTTTTGGTGCAAAATTTGTCTTGTTATTGTAATAATATTCGCTACTTTTGCTTGCGTAGGTCTATGTTATTGGGCGGTTTAATAAAACGAGGGTGGTTAATAGTTTTTATAGGGAGCGTTCTTATAGGATACGGGCAGGATGTGGCTCCTCCCCGTTATCGGTGTAAAGGACCTAATTGTGACCCTACACAGCGTGCTTTACATAAAAAGAAAAAATACAAGTTGCTTTATCCTATTGTTCCCCAGCAGTTTGACCAGCACTATAATACTAAAAAGGCACTTCGTTTTACTCCTAAGCCGTATGTTGTTAGTTATAAGAAGTTAAATCGTAAAAAGCAGCGACATGCAAGACGCATGCAAAGAAGGATTGCAACGACGCGAAATGCTGTTTATATTCGTCATTATCCCAGTTATTTAGACAAGCAACGTCCGAAGCCTATTGCTCCTGTATTGAAGCGCAGGGATTATGAGCGGTTTTCTTATGAAGTTCAGACACCAAAGCATCGGAGTCGTTCGGAGCAGTTTCGTTATAAAGCGGTCACGATGAAGCATCATGAGAGGTGGGAGCGGCAGCGCTCATCATTGCCTCAAGTAAAGCATTCAAATCGTTCGGAGCGGTTCCGTTATGGGGAGGTTGCTGTAAAGCACCATGGGAAATGGGAGCAGCAACGTTCCGTAGTGCCACAGGTGAAGCACAATGCAAGGAAGTGGGAACGACAAAGAAGTAGGGTTGCTGCTGTAAAGCATCATCGTGCTTGGGAGCAACAGCGTTTCTTGGTGCCACAAGTAAAACACGATACGAGAAAATGGGAGCGACAGCGGGCTATAGCTACGACCATACGGCATCGTTATCATCCTGATGATTATCGCTATCGTCCTTATCGTTTGAGACATCGCAAGCGTTGGCGTCGTTTTCGTTATGCGCCTTTGAGCATTCGGCATACAAAGCGTTGGCGACGATTCCAGTATGAACTACCTGCAGTAAAACATCACAATTTAGCCGAACCTTTCTGTTTACAACCCTATCGCATAAAGCACTATCCTGAAAAAATACAAAAGGGGCAATGTGGTCCTCCTGTGCCTAAGCACAAAATTCAAATAGAGAAAAGTCCGTGTTTTGCTGTTAAGGTTCGTCATAAGGATTTTGAGCAATTTAGTTGCGGGCATTATAGGGTAAAGCACCGCATAGCACCTGATAAGATGGCTTGTGGTAAGTATGAAGTAAAGCATAAGAACTTTGAACGATTGCGCTGTGGAAAAGTGGAGGTAAAGCATAAGCATTATGCTATGCGTTGGGAGTGTGGTAAATATGAAGTAAAACATAGGAATTATGTAGAGCGGGTTCGTTGTGGTCCGCCGCAGGTGAAACATCGTCCTTTGACCGATTATAAAATGTATACGGACCCTTCTATGGGAGCCAGAACGAATTATTTGGAAAAGTTAGGTTACCAAGTTCGTTATTGGTTAACCCCTCATAGGAGTATGTGTAAGCTTTCTCAAGTTTATTCTTCGGTATCGGCTGGGATGATTGTACCTACTTCGGAGTATGGGGATGTGGTGGTGGTGGACTATGTATTGAAAAATCATGTGATATGGTACAGAGTGCGGCGCAGTTTGGATGATAGCACGCGGTTTAAGATAAAAAAGCGTAAACAGAAAGCGATTCATCGGTTAGTAGTATTGGTGTTAAATGATAAGCGCCCCCGTAAAAGGGATGGGAGTGTGAATTTCAAGCGGGTGAAGTTAAGCCCTGAGGAAACCAAGCAGATTTTGATTTATTATTATTTAAAAAAGGATAGGATTGATTTATTGACTAAAGCGTATCCTGAGGAGCAGAAGAATTTAGAGATTTTGAAGTATCGTTATGGGTATAAGCGTCGTTTTCCTCCGCCTTTGCCGAAGGAGAAAAAGAAGGAGGAGCCTTCACCTCAGGAACACGAAGTTCCTCCTGTTGAGCAAGAAGACCAAACGCCTATTTGGGAGGAAGACTTGGAACTAGATATAGACTTTGAATAGGTAAGTAAGGTGGTTTGAATGATTTGTATGTTTGGAGAAAAGAAATATAAATTTGCAGGTTGCAACTTAAAATTTAGAGGCTTATGAAGAGAGCGATTTTACTTTTCGTCAGTGCGAGTATATTAACAGCACAGACTTGCTACTATCAGCTTATAATGAACGACGCTTTGGGAGATGGCTGGAATGGCAATGAGTTGGAGGTTATTGTTAAGCGGGGCAGTATGACAAAAAGCGATATTGTGACACTACCGGACCCGCCTGGCGATATCATGACGTTGTTAATTGCCGTACAGCCAGGCGATTCTATTATCCTAAACTACTTGGGAGGAGGATCATGGAATAGTGAAGTTTCGTTTACCCTTACAGATTGTCAAGGGAATATCCTTTATGATTCAGGTACTGGTCCCTTTACAGGTATTCATTATGCAGATACGGCAGAGTGTAATGCATGTACTGTTACAGGTGTTAACTGTGCTTCTTTAACCGTGTCAGATGTTAATGTCAATTTTGTGTTTGTAGATAATGATACAGTAGTTTATCAAGTGAATATCAATAGTATATTAGGATTACCTACTTTTACTTATGTTGCAGATTTTGATACTGCAGGTGTAGCAGCAGGGCAGGGTAATATTTCTATAGGGACAATAGGAGAGAATGATACTGTAGGTAATCTAACACCAACATCCTCTTATCGTTTGTATGTTCGTATTGTTTGTGGGGTAGGAGATACCTCTAGTTGGTTAGGTCCTTATAATGTGGCGACTTTATGCGATCCATTACCAGTACCTTATTTAGAGACGTTTGATAATGTTACGCCTCCTGCGTTACCTATATGTTGGGAAACAACAGACCCTACACTGGGATATAGTACAAGCAATTGTACTGGTGCTACAGGGAATACAATCCGTGTAGAAGGGGCGCCTAATACAGCAGTAACTAGTCCTACATTTGATTTATCGGGCTATAGTGGAGTAAAAGTTTCTTATATTTATCGTCGCGGTGGAGTAAATTGTGGCGAATTACCTGATTTTGGCGATAGTATTGCAGTAGAGTTCTGGGATGGTATGCAATGGAAACGATTGACAGCTTATAACGGTAGTGATGCTCCATCGGTATTCACTTATGAAGAGTTTGTTATCCCTATGAGTCAAATTAGTAATCCAACAGTTTTTAGGATTCGTTTTAGAATTATATGGGGTGCTGGTCCAGGATTTGATACATGGGAATTTGATAGCGTTAGAATTACTCCTCCTGTCAGAGATCTTGCTATTGTCCAAAGTACTGTTTCAAAGGATACGCTATGTCAATGCGATTCTTTACAATGGAATATTAATATTCTTAACGCTGATGCTGTTTCCTTACCTGCAGCACTTTATATCATAGGTCCTGATTATAATGATACTGTTGATCTTGGCAATGTACCTACAACAGGTATGACCTTTATCTATAACCTTGCACCAAAACAAACGGGAACGGGGGTTTATTACGCAATAGTAAAACTTACATCAGGGGCTCCTGATGTACAACCTGCTAATGATTCGACACAAAAAACTATTACAGTATTACCAATACAGGCACAATTAACAGCTCCAGATACTTTATTGGTTGGTGAAGGTGGTTTAGCAGTATTAAATCTGACCCAATGTGCCGATTTCGTAACTTCTATTTTCTGGTTCTTAGAAGATGGCTCATCTTTCCCTACTCAGCCAGGTGTTCCTGCACCTATCCAATGGAATAGCGCAGGCGTAAAAACAGTCAAAGCACTTATTTATACTAGCTGTGCTGGCGTGGTGGATACCTTAATAGACAGTGTTTATGTCAAGTCTCTGGCATCAGCAGTAGCACCTACATTACAGGATATTAAAATTTATCCTAATCCCGTAAAAGATAATCTTTACATCCAGTTCCCTTCTGTAGCAATGACTTATGAGATTCGGTTGTTTAATATAAGTGGTAAGCAACTTTATTATCAAAGAACCCAGCAAAGATCCTTGACTATTCCAATTGAGCATTTACCTGTAGGGGTATATCTCTTAGATATTAGCGATGGTGTTCA
The DNA here is from genome assembly GCA_015490695.1 of Bacteroidota bacterium. GTDB lineage: Bacteria > Bacteroidota > Bacteroidia > SpSt-205 > S141-50 > S141-50. The sequence continues at coordinate 11,462 of WFXK01000350.1, forward strand.
ACATGCAAGATACCAAATCATAAAACAATAAACGGAAGAAGGGGGGATATTTCCCCCCTTTTCTGTTTTTAAAAAGAACTTTATAAAAGCTGTACCAATAAGTTTTTACTTACCTTATAAGACAAAACTTGTTTGCTTCCGTTATCCATAATTACAATGCAGCTTTGGTCATAAGCATTCTTTGTATGCACTTGCATGCGTGTACCAATGCGAACCCCAATTTGGTTCAGATATTGTAAGAAAGCTGATGATTGGTCTTTTAATGCTAACACTTCTACCATAGCTCCTACAGGCACTTCACTCAAACACACTGTAGGACGAATCTCCATTTTCCCTTCTTTGTCGGGAATAGGGTCGCCGTGAGGGTCAAAACGGGGAAAGCCTAAAAAACGGTCTAAATGCTCTATCAAACGCTCCGATTCTACGTGTTCCAATTGTTCTGCAATGGCATGCACCTCCTCCCAAGGAATTTTTAAGATATGAACTAAAAAATATTCCCATAAACGGTGTTTTCGTATGATTTTTAACGCTTGTTCCTTTCCTTTCTCCGTCAATTGAACCCCTTTATACGCTTGATACAATACCAACCCATTTTTTTCCATCCGTTTCAACATCTCTGTTACAGAAGCAGGCGCTAACCCCAAATAAGCTGCAATACGAGAAACATTTACTATGGTATCTGTGGAACCTTTGCTTAAATGATAAAGGGCTTTTAAGTAATCTTGCTCCCCTTTGGTAGGCATACTACAAAACTACAGAATTTTTCTATAGCTACTTCCTCTGGTGAAAGCAACAAGTAATGTGTTCGCATCTTTTACTCCTTGAACGTTAATTCATTTTTGTGATTTGGGTTGCTGCAATGACAGTAAAAACTTCTATTTTTGCTTAAAATGAAGCGACGTAGGATTCCTAAGCTGTTTTATCTCCTTCATATTTTATCGCAGTGGGAGCGAAGTTATTTAAGAGAACGAATTTCCGATTTACAACCTTTAGCACGGAAATATCTGCATTATTTGTTAAAAGCTACGGATTTAGAATCTTATTTTTTTTGGGAGGGGGAGTGGATGCGTGTGCAAAGGATTGCCAATCCAAACACTTTGCGATGGATCAGGAAAATCACTTTTGAATGGGTGCTTAATACCATGAAGGATTATTTTAATGTCAGTAGTCAAGAGCGCAAACAAATTGATTTAAACTGGGTTGCTTTTGCTTTAGGGGTGAGAACCCACGGAGATAGAATATTTAATCCTTGTGGTTTGGATTGGCAGGATTTCTTTCCTTGGTTTGGAACGCCTATTTGTTTTCGTTTAGAACAGGCTTTTTTACAAGGGCATCTAC